>DATDFS010000262.1:0-9243 GCA_036522495.1 Nitrososphaeraceae archaeon
TAGAGCAATTAAATGATCTCTAAAAAATATCCATAATAACAAGATCAGATGAAATACTGGAAATAATTCAGCTTTAGGAGATGTTATGAGAGATATATGCAAGTTTACCCAAAGTATTCAAGATATCTCTGCTGAGGATATAATTAATCAATCGAAAGAGAGGAATAGTGGGCTGATGACAGCGAAATGGGATCTGGAAGGTATATCTGCAAATGACATGTTTATAGATATATATGCATGCAGACTTTAAAATTTATATATTATCTCGAAAACTGCTAATTATGGTTGAAAAGATGACCGCTGTCTGGCTAATCATCCTTACTATTATTGTATGCGCCTCAGTTCCTGCAGTACTAATCTACCTGACTACCTATCCACATACACCCAAGATGTTAATAGATACTGAACATTTTGCTGACCTAATAGTATCATATTCCCGATAGCAATGACGACTTTGGCATCAGAGTTCAATAAATAACGTACTATAACCATAATCCTATGTGAAGAGCAGAGCCGTAGAGCCATAGTTTCTTTTATCTACTTTACTCGACCAAAGAAAACTAATCAACTAGAATCTTCTTAAAATCTTTGGTTTTAGCATTTCTGGATGCAGTTTCAATTGTCTGATCAAAGAGAGCAGTTTTTCTTTATCGTGTGGAATAGTGCCGCCAACTGAATAGACATTTGATGCATGGTTTGCTCTGAATATTACTGGCGTTAAAGGGTTCATATCTGAAATGAGCCTTTCAAGTTCCTCCACGACTGCAATATCGTCTAATGGAGTAAAAGGCTCGTCGAACTTGGTCATAAACTCATTATAAATTTCATCTTCTAGATGTAATGTCAATGCGCCTAAATAATCAGGAGCAATTTCGCTTACGACTCCAGCAGTGTCACGAATATGTTCGTTAGTATGTGTTTTCCCACCGAGTCCAAGAATTATCATGCATGATAAAGTATATCCATGACGTCTTGCTTTTTGACAGCTCTGAATAATTCCTTTGCTTGTCGCACCTTTAGTTACTTTCTTTAAAAGAACGTCGTTACCAGTCTCAATTCCTACATACAGCATACTAAGTCCAGCCGCTCTTAGATTATCCAAGTCATCGTCTTTCTTTTGCAGTATATTTTTTGGCATTGCATAGCATGATACTCTTTTCAAGTTTGTGAATTTGGCATGAATATATTCCAAAATTTGACTTAATTTATCAGTGGCAAGGTTCAGTGCGTCTCCATCTGCAAGAAATACCCGTTGAGTTTCAGGATATGCCTTGGCAGCTAACTCAATTTCTGTTTTTATTTCGTCCCATGGTCTTTCTATATATTCTTTAGTACGGTACATATTACAAAACGAACATTTGTTAAAAGAGCAGCCTAATGTAACCTGAAATATCATTGAATTAGCTTCAGAAGGCGGTCTATAAAGTGGAGAGTCGTAAAGAATTTCCATTTGCCTATATGTAAATTTGATTCCATTTAACTTATTCCATTTAACTAAAGGTTGGTAAATAATGAATAAACATATTATTATTATTTATATACTAATCTTGTCATTATCGCTGGCCAGTACACATGTAATACATAATAATGCTTATATATGGATATATCATCTTTATCACATTCTATTTTTGAAAATATTGGACTCCAATCTATATAATGCACTTAAAAGGTCACTTCTAAGGATTGTTTTTCTTAAAAATGATGTGATAATAGTATTTGGGTCGGTTCGTCGCGAGATCTTCATCGCTTATTTAACTCAGTCTGGAGCGGCGAAACTTACCTCATCCCCAATACGAACACGCTATCCATTGTATTAACCTTTGTTAGTTCCTTTTGACAAGCGTTTGCGCAGTCTCTTCAACGTACCTGACATATCTAGAGTTATAAGAGGAGGATATGATAATGCTATAGTAGATAATATATTGTCAAGACCTTCTAATTTGCATCTAATTATTATAAGATTGGCTCCTTCGGGTTGGATCATCTTTATAGATAATTTTTCAGTTGCTATATGACCAAAAAGTTCAGAATTTCGTTTTTTTATAATATTAACTATTTCAATTCCATTATTCAGTCCGCTATGTAAAATAGCCAAATAACGACGTTTGTCTCTCCGGTTGAGTATTTATAAACACCTTGTATGGGATTTGGACTCGATCCACTCTCCAAGTTCTCGCCAGTAATGCTCTGGTTTTATATCGCAAATTCTTAATATGGAATCAAAAGATCGTCCAGAAACCATTTCCATGACTGAATTCGCACCACTAGAAAGAATGAATTGGGAATTACTGGATCTGCAAAATTTGTAGAGGTCTCTTATCTGATTAAACCACTTTCCAACCTGCAATCCATCAGATTTACGGAGATCAGCTAATGAAACTTCCAATCCAATTCCTCTCTTTTTTCTTACTTTCTTTTTTAGATTATCGTTAATCTCTTTAAAAGCTGTGACTACAAAAATGTCTATAGAAGAAGACGACAATAATAATTCGTCAATTTTTTCAGAAACAACAAGATAGGGGTACGTCGTCGTATTAGTACTAGTAGTTGTTATAGATGATGAGAATGATGATGTTATTGTTGCTGGTGGCGATGGTGGCAGTGATGATGCCAGTGGCGCTCGCCTTGGTATTTGTTTCCTATTTATGCGATATATAGTATTTTTTTCTACTTTATTGTGATAGTCCATTCCTAGTATATCAATTCCTAAAATATTTGCCATTTTGGTGATCTCTACAAGATCTGTAGCATGAATACAGAGATCTATTCGCTTTAAGTTAAGAGCCCCCTGTAATTCTGTAGAGTACTGCTAGGTTTGTATCTTCTGACTGGTCTGAATCTAACCCTAATAGAATCACTTTCAGAAAGAGAAACCTTGCCATTACAGATCCTTTGTTTGTCCAAACGAATGTATAAGTTTCCCTTCTCATCAATATATTTATCAAAAAGGTTTGAAAGAAGGTGTTTATCGTTGCTATTCAATGAAGACATAATTTTTACAACAAGATCTTTAGCAGATTGACCGTCGATAGTGGCAGTTAACAGTAAGATTCTATTTCCCCAATGGCCCTCAGAGACTGAGTGAGAAAATTTTTCAGCAGATATTGAAAGGACATTATTTATAGAATGTAATATTTTATTTTCATTTTCAGTGGCATGGACTAAAACATTAATTTCTGCGGAAGAAAGCCTGATATCGTCTGCTAGAGCCATAATCTAAAATAATGTAAAAAACATTAGAGAAAATATTAAATAAAAAACCTATTGGAGTGACTCCGCCGGCGGTTCTTCTGCCACTTCCTTTTCTCCTTCTTCTTCCTCTACAGGTGATGGCGCTGTCTCAATAACCTTTGCCTCATGAACAGCTCTTGTTTCTGACGTTGAAATCAACTTTGTTTTCTTGATACCTATGTGTCTTAGTGATGCGACTTTCTTTGCCTCTGCTAGAAGATCGGCTCCCATCTTGCCCATAGTTGCTTCCTGTACAAATTGGTCTACTGTCAATTTTGGAATCTTGTCGGACAGTAGTTTGCGAGCAATCATTCTGATTTCGTGTCTTTTGGAAGTGTTGAGCCTTCTCTGACTGAATGCAATTACCTCAACTCTGAAAGTATAGCCGTCCATTGTTGTGTAATCATGTACATCGTCGATCATGGAGCTACCCCTTCTAACCAAACTTCTCAAAAATTCCTTTGCATACTCGTGTCCTTTGAAAATAGTAGTAGCAATACCTTCGCTAATTCTATCAATTTGAACAAAGACCTTTGTCTGATGTTGTGTAGGATCTTGCTTTAAAATATCAAACATGGTGTTTTCAATTACACGCTTCTTAGCATGATCAACATCAGTAACGGGGACATAGTTCAAAGCGCCTCCTCCAAATGCAGACGGGGCATTAATTACTATCCATTGTTTATCTCGCCATTTATCGCGTACTCTGCCGCCGCCCCTCTTAGCTCCCTTCGCCATGAAAAACCAACATCTGTATCCAAAATATAAGTTGTACGTTAATAATACCTTATTTTACGCTATGCAACCCAATATGGGGTAGAATGGCGATCAACACACATACACATAGATATATAGATAGATATCTAAATTCATATCAAACACGAACATCTTTGATTGTTATTGGGACCTCAAATACTCTCCTGCTGCAAAGGTCGTCGCCTATGGTCATAATAACGTAAATCCATTTATTGATCTTACAACCTTGATCTTGTTAGTTTACCACTTCTATAATTATGGTTACTTTCTAATCCAAATGTGCACATATGATGAAATTTTTCAGACGTTTTTAATAATTGATTCCATAGTATGAAACAATGGCTTTAATTCTGAAATTGGACCATGAACATTCATCTTTGTAGTACCTTGGATAGATATCCTTGCTTCTCTAAACATAAGTCCCTTTTCCGAATACTCGAGTCCGTTAAGTCTGTCTAAGCGTTCACTGACTATGTCATCTGATTTTAGAAAGTGTCCTCTCTGTGCATATAAAATGAATCTCTTATCTGTAATTACAACTTTGTATTTTTTATCTGCATAGCGTATAAGAGTTTTACTCTGAAACTTTATATTTTCCAAAGGAAGCAAAAAATCCTGTAATGGCATTTATCGTTGCATTCTAGTTAACTGAGATATTTATCAAAAAGAGTCATAGCAATTTATCAAAATTGATAATTAATCTAGATCATTTCTTTGGTTCTATAGGTATATCCCTTTGTCGCCAGATCATTGGCATCATCACAAAAATTGCAATATGCCATGGGGGATTTTTATTTTACTGTTGTTGGATTATTATTCTGCCTTGTTGATACACACACATTTACAAAAAAACAATATTTGTAAATATTACATGTCAAGAATTGCGTGATGATGGTCTTCCTCATCATCACCCATAGCGCCACCGCCGCTCTAACAGCCCAAATAAAATAACTGCAATAGTTACAGGGAGTAGTAGATGGATGGGAAAGGAAACTGCAAGCTTACGGGCGGACAGAGAGGTGAGATAGTTGCAAGTTCTACATTGACGCTGTAGTGAATGGGATTAGGCGATCACATCCTGATGTTCTAGGGGTAAAATATGATGTTAGTGTCTTCATAGGTTGATTTTCTTGTTGAGCAGACAATAGATACATCCGGTCATATTGCTATTTTATTAGTAACTATGTGATAAGGAAGAAATCAGGTATACATAGTGATGTCAGTTTAGCTGCAGGCAATCTGTCAGCATATTGTGCAAGCAAATTGGAGTGATCGGCCTGACAGAAATTTTGGCATGGGAAGTTTGTAATTATCGCATTAAAGTTATGTCGATATGTCCTGAGAAGTAGACACTAAAATGCCAGAGAATGCAGATCCGTTGTATTATGGATTAAATAAAAATAAAATACTCAGACCACGAGAGGTTGCATATAAAATTGAAGAAACCATCTTTGATAACCAATATGAAAATGGTGCTTGCATTGACATATTTGGAAGTTTATAAGATACACTGCATATTTAATTCCCTATAGTTGTTGGGCTTCTATAGTTTTTAAAAGTAAAAACATGATGCGGATAGAGGTTAACAAAGTAAGATTAGAAAATGGAAAGAATGAGCATAGGGAAGGGCAGCAAATTTAGTTATAGGATCTAGAGAGTAAATTGATTCTGTATTTTTTTCTCGGCACGTTTTTGCACCCTTTGCTGCGATGTTCGACATGCTTTATGATGAAATTACTTGGATGCCACATGAGTAAGGCTGAATGCCGTTGCAGGCATCTATCTGCTATCCTGTGCTTTAGCAATTTTTTCGTTAACGCACCTTTTCTCCTTCCATCTGACGAATACAGTAGACAATAATATAACTATATCATACCTTAACAAGCTTTTATTTTGACATGAAACTTTTAATATGATTTGCAAACGAAATTAGATAACATACAATGTCTTATCAGCAAGAAGAGCGTTTTCTGACAGAAAAGAGAAAAAGATTTGATGACATACAAGAGCTGCCAGAAAATAGACCTGCCCTATTACTAGCAGCAATTTATTCTGGAGATGAGCAAAAGATCTATCTGAAGTTTTATGATATGAAAGATAATACTATATACTTTTGGCGCGATAGAACAAATCACAAACCCTATTGCTATACAAAAATGCAACATAGTGATGAAATCAAAAAGATCGCCGAGAAAGAAAAAAAATACACATTAGAACAAACACACAAAAGAGATCCTATTTCCGATAAGGAGATCAATCTGCTAAAGATAATTGCACCAGATCCATTATCAATTGGTGGCACAGAAAATAGCATAAGGGAAAAAGTCACTTCATGGGAAGCGGATATAAAATATCATGAAAACTATCTTTATGATACAGGACTAATTCCAGGAACATATTACATTAGAACAGGAGATGAAATAAGACAATTTCAATATCAAATTTCTGACGAAGTCCAACAAGCATTAAAAAACTTGTTATGGAACAGAATAGAGGAAGAGGCAAGAAAGTTAGATAATAATAAAAACGATAATAATGAATACCAACAATATATTACGACTTGGGCAGAACTTCTCAATCAGCCCATTCCTGACCTAAGAAGGATTTCTGTTGATATTGAGGTTGAATCTGAAGAAGGTAGAATGCCCACCCCCCGTGACCATGATAGACGTGTTACTGCAGTCGGTTTTGTTGGAAATGATGGGTTCAAAAAGGTGCTGGTATTAGAACAACAAGGTAAATCCAATGATAATGGCACTAGTACTCCTTTAATTCCTGAAGCAGAAATTTGCTATACTGAAAAAGAATTACTGCAAAAAGCATTCAAAATTATCAGCTCTTACCCAGTTGTAATTACATATAACGGTGACGATTTTGATCTGCCATACCTTTATGCTAGATCCCAGGATCCGAGAATCGATCCAATCGGCAAAGTCTCTATCCCAAAAAATGAGATTCCGATCATAATCAAACGGGAGTCTTTCATAAAACGAGGTGCTCAAGCTGAGCCAGTTCAAATAAGACATGGATTGCATATTGACTTGTTTAGGACCTTTCAGAATAGATCGGTACAAATCTATGCTTTTAGTCACAAGTATTCAGAATATACACTTAATGCAATTTGCGAAGCTTTGCTAAATGATAGCAAAATTGAATTTGAAGGTGATATCGGTGAACTATCAATGCAGAAATTGGCACAATATTGTCTTAAAGACGCTGATCTGACTTTTAAATTAACTAGTTTCAATGATAATTTGTTGATGAAACTGCTGGTAGTCATTGCAAGAATCAGTAGGCTATCTATAGACGACATTGCGCGTTTTGGTGTTAACCAGTGGATTAGGGGGATGTTATATTACGAACATCGCCAGAGAAACGTACTGATTCCAAGGCGTGATGAACTGCAAGCAAAAGGCAGTGCCTCAACTACCGCTATAATAAAAGAAAAGAAGTATCGTGGTGGATTAGTGGTGGAACCTACGCTTGGTATTCACTTTAATGTTGTTGTTGTGGATTTTGCAAGCCTATATCCAAGCATCATTAAGGTACACAACCTGTCATATGAGACTGTAAACTGCCCACATCAATCCTGTAAAAATGATCCTAATCTGCAGATACTGGGGACTACACACTGGATATGCAAAGAACGAAGAGGGCTAACATCTCTTTTGATCGGCTCGCTCCGTGATTTAAGGGTGAACTACTACAAACACTTATCTAAAAATAAGACTCTTGGTCCTGAAGAGCGGCAATTATATAATGTAGTTAGCCAGGCAATTAAAGTAATTCTTAATGCCAGTTACGGGGTAATGGGAGCAGAGATATTTCCCCTCTACTGCTTGCCAGTAGCAGATGCAACTGCCGCTATTGGGAGGACTACCACAACAAAGACAATTGAGAAATGCAAGGCAATAGGTATTAATGTGATATATGGAGATACTGACTCTCTTTTCTTAAAAAATCCCTCCGAGGCAACAGTATCTGAAATATCTGCTTGGGCAAGAAGCAATCTTGGCGTCGATCTTGAAACAGACAAGCAATACCGGTATGTGGTATTTAGTGAACTAAAGAAAAATTATCTGGGTGTTCTAGCAGATGGCACAGTAGATGTCAAAGGTCTTACCGGAAAGAAATCACATACTCCCCCATTCATACGGCATGCATTTTACAATATTTTAGATATTTTAAGTAAGGTAAATTCAGAAAAGGATTTTGAGTCTGCTAAAGAAAAGATCAAAAAAATTATCCAAGAAAATGCCAGAAATTTAGAATCTCGAAAAATACCGCACTCAGACCTCAGCTTTAATGTAATGGTAAACAAGTCTCCTGCGAAGTATGGAAAGAAGATCACAAGTAGTAATACTTCAACAACAACATCATCAACAATGACTATAGCTCGTACCAAAGCAACTTCACTAGATGGCAGAGACGGAGAAGTTGAAAACTACAAGGGACTACCACAACACATCAAGGCTGCAAAATTACTACTGGATATAGGGAAGGAGATCAAGGCAGGAGATATTATTTCATATGTCAAAACAAAAACAGGAGACGGTGTCAAACCTGTAGAGTTAGTAAAAGCAGAAGAAATTGATACAGAAAAATACCTTGAAGCTATGGAGGCAACGTTCGATCAGCTTTTATCATCCTTGAACTTTAACTTCAAATCGATTCTAGGCAAACCACACCAATCAAACTTGGATGAGTTGTTCTGGAGCAAATGACGGTAGAGGTTGCGTGTATGTATGTTTGCATGTGTTTTTTGGGTATATGCAAGACAAAAAATTATTTCTTATGAAATCAAAACGATCTTCTTTGCACTCTCCAAGTCAGTTTTTAGTTAGTTTTGCTTTGTTGTATAACTAAATAAATTGCAAAATATTGACTATTTCACTGCAGCTTATCCCTAATTATAATTGAGTTGTCGCTATGAAGGCATATATTTCTGCTGTTACTGACGGATAACGAAGTTATGCAACAAAGCAGTTAGTTTAGTTAGTTTTTAGCTCGACTACTATACGGCGCTGTTTACCTAAAAATAGCCATCTTGAATAACCGTCCTACGATAATGGTAATAATACTATATAGTAATATCGCCTACGTGAGAAAAACATCAAAAAGCAATTAATGTATATAGTGTGGTTAATTCCTTAATAGTATTGAAGAAGGAGAATGAGACTGCTACTACCAGTAGTGATGCTGCTCTTGAATTTCTTCAACCTCTATTCATTGTTCCTGAAAAAACAAAAGCAGGGT
>DATDFS010000263.1:0-2725 GCA_036522495.1 Nitrososphaeraceae archaeon
TCCATAAGAGCAGGTGTTCCGTATGCCCAACTTGTTAAAGACAGAATCCTAAGTGTGCTTGGCATGGATAGTACGGGAATTACAATGAATAGTACAGCAATAATGCTTTCTGATGCTCTTAAATCCAGATTAGCTAAAGGTCACATTGGTGGTGGTAAAGAAGTTAATCTTGAATTCGTTCCAGAAGCAATCCAAGGCGCAGGAGCATTGCATTCAACTACAAATGACTTGTTAAAATATCTGGCTGCTAATATCGGCTTAATTCATACTAGTATAAATGACATAATTCAAGAAACACATCTGATAAGACACGAATATCCCCAAGCACCATCTCTTCACTTCTCTTCTGCTTCCAACAAGAGTTTAAGTGCTAGTTATATTGGTCTTGGATGGTTTATAGATACTAATCTTGGTACAGAAGTTATACAGCATAGTGGTGGAATAGATGGCTATAGTAGCTTTGTTGGATTCAATCCAACCAAGCAAGAAGGAGTAGTATTATTATGCAGCTGTGAGACTAATGATATGCCTTTGCCCGTGATCGAATCCTTGATTAAAATGAAGTTAGGAACATTGTTTTAGCTGATGCTAGTGGATGTATAACGTGTCGTTTTATATACATTACATTGTTAAATTGTTGTGAAGGACAATTTATGCCCGAGCCTGAAAAGGCTTAATTAATCTAATTTATAGTATAATATCAATTCATGAGAATTTACCACTACGCCGCCACAGGTATATTTTCATTGCTTGTCATGCCAATACTGAATAGTTCGTATGGTAAAAAATAATATCATAAAATCGCAATAATCGATATTTTATTAAATAGAATATTCGATAAATATACTCAGAGTCCTGTCAAAAATAAATCAAATGGACGAGCGCAATTCGTCTCAGAAGTTATCCGAAAATTAGTTGATTTTTGTCGAGTTTTAAACGTGCTCTCTTTAGGCATTAATGCTAAACATGTTACAAGATCCTATGATTCGTAAGGATATCCAAACTTACAGGTGTTGAATCTGCTTATGAAATACCTGATGAATTGTGGGATAGGATCGTTCAGGTGGTACCATTGCATAAGAGAAGGAAGAAAGTTTGTCGACCAAGAACGGATGACAAGAAGAAGGCTATGAGTGTTATTTCCTATGTTTTAAGTACAGGCTGTCAATGGAATGCTCTTCCAAGACGTCTTGGGGCTTCAAGTACGGTACATGTCTTTACATACAGACCCTGCATCAGCCTAAACGACCTTTATTATATGCTGAAATCTGATTCAAATGATAGGTTCCAACGATGGCTTATGGCTGGTATATTCAAACATATGCGAATTGATGGTTTATCAGTATATGACAAAAGGACTGGAATTGATTGGAAATGGCAGGCATGGATGGCATTATTACAAAGGCACTCTTTGGGGAAAAACGTACAGGAGGGAATCCTACGACAGATCTAAATCTGGTACTAAGCGAAGTATAGTCATAGATGATAACGGAGTACCTCTTGGTATAATTGTTGGTGCTGCCAATAGAAGTGATATGAAGATGACTAAAGCAACACTACAAAGCATAGTAGTAGATAGGCCAGAACCGATAATCAGATCAAAGCATCACAGATTTGGATACGGGCTATGACCTTTCTGAAGTGCACTAATAACTAGAACATTACGATTATAGAATCCATATCAGGCTAAAACTAAGGAAAAATAGAATCCGAAAGAAATGGGAGTGAAAGAGAAATAGAATACCAACATATAGATCAGGACAAGGGTAGTTGAAAGGACGCATTCATGGTTGAATCGATTTAGAAGGTGTTAATATGTTGGGGGAAGCAAGTAGAAAACTATCTCGGAGTATTACACCTTGCATGTGCATGGATTAGCTATCGGAACAAACGATTTTTTGCGATGGCCTATATGGCACTTCGAGAATAGTATAATTTGCAAAAATATAATCCAGTGTGGCGTCGGGCTGCCCTATCCTCATTACAATTACCAGGGACTTGTTTCAGACAAATTGGGATGACATATTGTGACCGTTTCGCTACGTTCCAACGCCAGCCTCATCCTCATCCAGTGGCCTTATTATATCGTAATGAATCAATGTAATCTTGGAAAAAAGTCTGCTTTATATTTTCAGTCAGATCTCCAAGTTCTCTGAGGTCGTTTAGTTCATTTCTTTTCTTTACCATTATGCGTAACAAAGCTAACTGACCTTGTCAGATTATTGGGTAAGGGTAGATCACTCTGACAATGTTAAGCAAGATTTTAATACGACACTCCGCTACGGTAGGCTAGGAAATAAATCCGAGAATGAATATGAAAATGATGACCAAAAGAAATACAATCATACTGATGGTTACCGCAATCTTAGCTGTGCCCATATTGTTACTGTCAGGGATTGCTAATGTCTCTACATATCTATCAGATGCCTTAGTTATTAATAACAGTCAAGGTCCAAGTACCTCATCATCACCATCATCCTTACCTACAAATACTGCTTTATCTTCTCCAAATTGGGTTGGTTCCATACAAGTATCCAATGCTTTATCGCAGATGATACAATCTAAAGTACATACTACTTTGGGGAATGCTGCCGCAGGTGCTGAAAAAGCAGTAGGTATCAATTCTCATGCTACTTCGGCTAATCTTGGAGAAGAAAGAGGATATTTGGTATACACGATACGGGTTATGGATGGTAATAGTAATTCTCACAAAGTCATAGTGGAT
>DATDFS010000264.1:0-24890 GCA_036522495.1 Nitrososphaeraceae archaeon
ATGCACCTACAGTGTAGATCATCTGAGCTGAATACCTTTTAGCGACAGCAATGACATCCTCGCGTATTTCGTATAGTTCTGCATTGTTTGTGGTTGACTTGTACCTCCACCGAACTCGATTATGTTCCTTCCATATTTATATTCCCACCTTTCTGGGTGAAATTCAATATATCCCTTTGTCTATCATATAGTTAGGGAAAGGTGGAGAGGCATAGCGAAAACAACGCGTATTTAGACTCCTATTAATAAAATCAATAACGATACTTCCGATGTTACCCATGTCTTGCATTGCAGCGATTATCATTGGCTTTGTAACTTGGGACTCTTCTACATTGGTAAACTTCTTAGAATATGAGTGTGTGTTCAGGATAAAAACATTATAATAAAGAGCATTCCTCTTTTGATTCGGAAGTTTACTCAATCAATGTAAAACCAGCCTGCCCGGGATATATGATATCACCGCTAGTGTACAGTGAAAAATATGAGATATAGGAGGGGGAAAGGAAATAATTGGTCTAATTCTAGAAACTGCTGACTATAGCAGTGGGGCAACTCAAACAACCATAATGTACAAAAGTTGCCAATCAAGAATGGAATATATATTTTGTAAACTTTTTGACTTTAACTTTGCCTTTCTCATTTACGGGGTTTGACTTGAGTAATGTAATCACTCAAAGCCTTTACCATAGTTCCCATCTTATAGACTTTAGGCATGACGTCTACGTTGACCCCTTTTTCTGCCAAGGCCTTCCCTGTTGAAGGTCCTACTGCAACCACTATTACATACTTGTTAAGCGATATTTGCAACGACTCCTTTAACTGATATTTCTCTGCAATCTTAAAGATTTCGTGTGCAGCAGGGGGGCTGGTAAATGTTATTGCATCAATGAATCCTTTGCTAATTTCTTTGATAACTTCGACAACCTTTGCTTCCTCGGGGGTCTTATAGTCAAAACCCATTGTCCTTAGAATCTTAGCTCCACATTCCTTAAGCTCGGGAGAATACGAATATATTGAGCATTCGAGGACGTGAGCTCCAGATTTAAAAAGCTCGTCACTTAGAACTGCTGAATGCGAACCATGCCAGACAATAGCGACATTTTTGTTGTCGACAGCATAATTCTTCATTAACTTAGCAATTCCCTCTCCTGTATTCTCCTCCGGAACGGCATCTGTTTTGACCCCATGATTAGACAATGCATATTTAGACTTGAAGCTCCTGCATATTACTACAACCTGGTTCAAAGATTCGACCAACTTCCTTTCCAACCCCAAGCACTTGGCGGCGAACATAAGCGAATATACTCCTGGTCCAGTCATGAAAATAATATAATCCATCTTTTCTTTCATTATTTTGCTTATAAAAGCCTCAATTTCGCCGGATACTCCTTGATTTATCTCGATTCCTATTGTTGGTACTATATGGGGGATGCCCCCAAAGTTCATTATTAATCGTGCCAACTCAGTCGCTCTGCGACTTCCCGTTACGACTATTCTCAATCCGGCTAACGACAATTTATTATTGTGATTCCATTCCACACCATGACTGTATAGGCATACTCGCGAGGGCGCGATGTCTTGGTTGCTGTGAGACATCTCCAGAACTTAGTTATTTTCCGCATATTTCACCAGCGCGGCTATATTAAGTAAATAATATACATGTTGCAATTACAACTTACAGAAGTAATCATATTCCATCACGCAGAATTATCTGAGAATATGTTAAAGTATTGTTAATCTTATAGATATTCATGTTTTTGTACAGCCTGGAGGTTCAACTGAATATAAGATTGTCTGGCCGGTTTCGGTTGTATATTTTCACGTTACATGCACTATCTTGATTTTAACCAAAGCTCTATGGCTTCAGATATTGCATTTGTAAGATTGCCTTTTTTCATACCATAACGTCTGAAAACACCCTCTCTAAACCTTTTCTCCAATTCATCGTCTAAGCCGACTAATATTTTACCCATTTTGATTCATCCACTCCATTGTAAGATATATAGATATATACTCAAAAGCCTATTAATAAGGCTTTCATTAAGGAATTGTCAGTTGGCGGCAACGAGAGCATTAGAATCCTCAAAAACCACTTCTATAGGTAATGTGATTGGCAGAGTGCCTGTGGGTGTTCCAGCCTTCAGCCGTCTAACATAGGAGCCTGCAAGGTACAGATAGCAGCATCTTTAATTTACACATATTTTTTTTCTGGATGCATATTTATTTAGATATCCTTTAATTGTAGTGTCGGCAATGATAAACCTCCACTTTTTATCCAAAGCTTGGCTTATTCCTATCCTTTTGGTCGTAACTATCTCTAAAGGGTTGATCCCATCTTCTATGTGCAATCTGCTCTCTGAATCGGTCATATCTTCTCCATTAAGCGATTTGGTAATACCTAATGCTTGAGCAAGCTTGCCTGGACCTGAAGTCAAAGATAGAACGTCATCAGTTCTACGAAGACTTTTCATTGTATCAATACCTTCTAAAGGTTGCAGCGCTCTAATTAGAACAGCTCCAGCCCTAAGTTCACTTGATCTCGCAGAGACATTTATACAATACTGACTTCCATACGTGAAATAAACATAGGCTCGGCCAACCTCTCCAAACATTGCTGCATTTCTCGAGGTTAAGCCCCTATAAGCGTGGCTTGCTGCATCATTCTTAAAGCCATATGCTTCTGTTTCAACGATCATACCAGATAGCCGTTCAAGCTTGCTTGATGCATTACTAATTAGACGAACTAGCGTTTTTCCAAGCAGACTTTCAGCTACCAGTTCAGTCGATCGAGCATAAAAAGAAGACTTCAGACAACTCAAGAAAGGCGTCCCCTATATGTCACTTTCTTCCTCTTTACTATCTCACTTTCTTGCCTAACCCGAAGCTGTGGTGCAATCAGATTATGTTTCTTTTGCAAGGAAAGTTCGAGCGGAAGATCTATTGTAAAACGAGGCCAAAATGGATAATACAAGAGTTGTCAATGGGGCTTACCATGAAGAAGCTCTTAACTTTTTGGTAAGTGGGTCTCAATGATTTTATAACGTAGTGGGACGTACGCCAGTGACCTAATAGAAGAATTATAAAATGGTTTATATCGGAAGTAAGAAGGTGAAGGGTATTGATTACGCATATTTGGTTAAAAGCGTATGGGATAAGACAAATAACACTTCAACGCAGCATACAGTAAAATATCTAGGCAAAGCCCCGGCTATAACCGCCGAAGATATTCCTATGGAACATCGTCAAGACCCAAAGATCCTTGCGTTCATAGCTTCTTACAATAAAAACCGACATGAGAAAGAAACAATGATAACAAGAATGTAGCGAGATTTTTAGATTGCTTACCGAATGGAATCTTAGTGAGTTGGTGAAAATCTACGACGGACATTCCAAATTACTTGAGCTTATTGCCTTCTATGATAAGTTATTAAAACCGGGTAATGTACGAAGTTGGCGATCTTTGGGTACAGGGAAAAATCGACGCCGCTACCGAACATGTGTGTAGTAACACTGCAAATGGTCTAATAAAGGTGATCAATGAAAGGACGGCTAACCCAACCAAACCCAATTTACAATGCAAGTTGCTTATCTGCACCCCAGAGGGAAAATTGCATAATTTAGGCTGTAATGTAATTGAATCATTTCTGCTCAGTAAGGGATTCAAAGATTATTATGCCTCCTCCTCTGTACCTGCTGACTCCATTATTAGGTACATAAAGGATCTACAGCCTGACATTATTCTAGTCTCCATAACTCTAAACGAAAATATCAAACCGGCACGCAGGTTGATTCGAAAGATTAGATCTTCATCCCACATTACCTGTGGTCGTAGGTGGGGCAGCTATGAAGGATTTATACGCCGACAGCACGATAGACGCGATAATTACACGAAATGGGTCACTTGCAGACTTGGTAAATTTATTAAACATGGCCATAAAAAATAGTTAATACTATATTCTCGTATGTATATTTACCGTACAGTCATCATCACTTTAATATAGAAACTTCCAGAAGTATGATTGTTAAATGGATGCAAGGAATATTGGCTTAAGAAATATCGAGGTCGCCGATACAAAGATTTGTTCGATTGATGGAGAGCAAGGTAAGTTGATTTACCGCGGCTATGATATTCTAGACCTAGTCAACCGTTCTACATTTGAAGAAACGGCATATCTTTTATTATTTGGAGGACTTCCAAGTGCTGAAGAATTGGCAGATTTTTCACATCGATTAAGTGAAGTCCGCAAGCTGCCTGAACCGCTGCTTAACAACCTAAAAAACCGTCCGAGGAAGGCACACCCAATGGATATTCTCCAGTCGTGTGTTTCAGAGCTCGCTGATTACGATTTGAACCTAGATGATGACACAAGAGAGGATAATATTAGAAGAGCAATTATTCTTATTTCAAAGATTCCGACCATTGTAGCGGCATGGAACAGAATTCGAAACGGACAGCATGTAGTAGATCCTAAGGAAGAAGGGTCCCATGCAGCAAATTTTCTCTACATGCTTAGGGGAACCGAACCACTACAGGAAGAATCAAAAGTATTTGATATTTGTCTCATCTTACATGCAGAACACAGTTTCAATGCGTCTACGTTTGCTGCCAGGGAGGTTGCATCAACAAGAGCTCACATGTTCGCCTGTATCGGCGCTGCCCTAGGCGCATTATCTGGAGAATTACATGGAGGGGCGAACATCCAAGTAATGAAGATGCTCCTCGAAATTGGCGATCTCGATAAGGTAGAAACCTGGGTGACAAGTCGACTACAGCATGGCGGTAGAATTATGGGTATGGGTCACGCAGTTTACAGAACCACAGACCCAAGAGCAGACATACTATCAAGGCTGTCAAGAGCAATGTCGAGGGAAAAAGGTACGAAATGGTTCGAAATAACAGAACGCGTTGAAAAAGTGACTAAGGAGTTTATGCTTAAAAATAAAAGGCAGCCGATTTATCCCAATGTTGATCTTTACAGTGCAGCACTTTATTATAGCATGGGCATTCCGATGGACCTCAATACCCCGATATTTGCAATCTCAAGAATATCTGGTTGGTCTGCTCATGTCATTGAAGAGAAGTTTGCAGAAGCCGCTCCTAAGCCTGCGCTTTATCGACCGCAGGCCGTATATGTAGGTAGATATTGCGGCCCGATGGGGTGTGAGTATATTCCGATCAAGAAGAGGCTAGACAATTCACTTAAAATATAACGGTCAGCGCTTCACGCCAATAAACACGAAAAGTATTTCATAATTGGTCTATAATATATACTCCTAATAGTCATATGCACAACGAAGCCCATTTTGATTAAAATCGGCGTGATTAGTATAACTAGTATTGATCAAAATCGAAGAGGAGTTCGAAAGTTTTAGAGCTAGAAGGAAATTGCTTGAGAAAAAAAATTTTTAAATTAACATTCATTTATATTTACTACAATATTTACAAAAATATGCCGAAAGCTTTTGTACTGATAAATGCGGATATGGGGTATGAATCCACATTGGCAGCAGACATGAGAGGTATCGCCGGAATTCGGGAAGCACATATGCTATACGGGAACTATGATATTTTAGTTAAAGTCGAGGCTGATTCGATGGATAAACTGAAGGAATTTATCGGTACAAAAATAAGAAAGATAAAGGGAGTAAAATCTACATTGACAATGCTTATCATGAATGATGACTAATCACGATTTCTATTCACATCTCTATATCTGAAATTATCCAATTTTATCAATTCGTTATATGAACCGAATTGTGTATCATCCACTTTATCTAACTCTTCAGGTTCCTCATATTCTTCGTTAGAGTATACCTTAATCAATCGATATGTTGTAGAACGTTGCGCAGGCAATCTGTCACATGACCTTATTATTGATCGTATTTCTCTTGGCTTTAGTAACTGTCCATATCGTGAACCAGCCGACGTAGAGATACTTTCGTTGACTAATGTGCCCCCAAAATCGTTTACACCTGCTCCTAAAAGGACCTGTGACATTCTTGTTCCTTCTTTTACCCATGAAACTTGGATATTGTTGATATATTTATGCAGCATAATTCGTGATACGGCATGCATTTTTACTACTTCATTGCCATTAGCTCCGGGTCTAAGGTTTGGTATAATAGCATGATTATACATTGGTGCTTCAGTATGTACAAAACTCAGAGGTACGAACTCAGTAAAACCATGTGTCTCGCTTTGTATCTTTCTTATCAACGCTAGATGATTTGCCTTGTGTGCTGACGATTCGATGTGTCCATACATAATGGTGGAAGTAGTCGGAATTTCCATAGAATGCGCAAGCTTTATGATCTTAATCCAATCTTCTACAGTTATCCTTCCGGGAGATATGAGATCTCTCATTCGCTGGTCTAAAATCTCTGCGGCTGTTCCTGGTAGGCTTCCTACTCCAGCCTCTTTTAACGTTTTCAAATATTCTTCAACAGGAATTTGAGATCTTACTGCACCGTAAAGAACTTCTTCAGGTGAAAACGCATGAATATGAATGTCAGGTAATTCTTTCTTAATAGCATCACAAATGTCGATGTATAGATGACCATCCATTTTTGGAGGCAGCCCCGCTTGAATGCAAACTTCAGTAGCACCCAATTTCCACGCTTCTTTCGCTCTTCGCACAATCTCTTCAATAGGTAGAAAATACCCCTCTTCTTCTCGAAAGTCCCTGCTGAATGCACAGAAGCCACAACGTTTGATACAAACATTTGTAAAATTGATGTTTCTGTTTATGACGTAAGTTACAGTATTTCCGACGCTTCGTCTTCGAAGCACATCCGCGACGAGCACTATGGTATTCATCTCTATTCCGTTAGAGTCCAATAGCTCCGTCGCTTGTTCAACCGAAACATCCTTATCGCTTAAGGCACGGTCCAACGCTGACGCAACTACGGGATCAATGCTTTTCAAAAGGCAATCAAAACTGAACGTCAATTGATATACTCCTCCTTAACAAATCCATTAGCATCTGTGAACAAGTCTATATAACCCCTTAGTTTAGCGGGTATAAATTCATCATTATTTTTCTTAACAAATTCTGGATAAATAGGTAGCCTTGCTCTCAGATTATAGCCTTTAATCCTTGTAACATATTTTACAGACTCTATGCTCGGCCATGGAAATTCTGGGTTGACATAATCAATAGTTAGCGGGGATATTCCTCCCCAGTCATTGATTCCGGCATCAATGTATCTGCCAAAAATATTTGGAGTGAGATTTGGCGGAACCTGAATATTCATTTCGGGTAAGATGATTCTAGCAAGAGCAACACTCCTAAGAAAGTAGTCATGCGATGGCGGTAAAAATTTTGCCATTGCTGTTTCCGGTTTTGGTGCAAAATTTTGCATTATTAGCTCTTGTATATGCCCATACCTGCAATGTATCTCTTTAATCATAAATAGAGAATCGATTAGCTCTTCCGAGCTTTCGCCTATTCCAACCAATAGTCCTGTTGTCGTAGCTATTTTTAGTTCTCCGGCATTCTGAAGCGTCCGCAATCTGACCTTCGGATTCTTGCTTGGAGCCATTTCATGTGGCATACCTTTTGCCATAAGTCGTTCACTAGCAGACTCAAGCATCACTCCCAAACTAATATTGGTGTCTCTTAGACTCGACATTTCTTTTTTTGTCAGACTGCCGGCGTTAGTGTGTGGAAGCAAGCCCGTTTTATGGAGCACCATTTCACTCATTTCTCGGATGTATTCCACAGTGGACGGATGTCCAACAGACCTTAGCCACTCTCTTACCTGAGGGTACCTTTGCTCTGGCCTTTCTCCGGTCACAAACAATGCCTCTGTGCATTGAAACCTTCTGCCAGCCTCAGCAATGGTAACAACCTGCTGCGGTGTCATCATTGATGCCGATCTGTCGGATGGTTCTCTTTTATAAGTGCAGTATGAGCATGTATCCCTACATAGATTAACAAGATTTATGAATACTTTCCGAGAATATGTGACTGACCTTCCTTTTATTTGGTTTCTGATTTTTCCGGCGACATCGGCAATGAAATCGGTCGCCTCGGAATTAATTATCTCATACGCATCATCTTTTGATAATGGTTTTCCTTCTAAGGTTTTCTGTAAGATGTCATCGAGATTTACATCTATTGCGGTATTCAGCATATCAAAAATCTTTCTTCCTACAAATGAGTATTTCTGTCCATTATTAATAAACAATTAGAGGCCTCGTCGTTATCAGCACGGCTACGAAATGTGTCCCGCTAACAGGAATTGCAAATTTTCGTTAAACGATCCACCTTTTCCTAAAAATTTTCGCAATAACTGAGATATCATAGTGGAAATCGCTACTATAGGGACATAATTCCCTTGTTTGGTAGGTTCGAGATTTGATAGGTAATTGTAAATGTTATCTCAGCATAATTATAAATACCGAACCCATTTACAAATTGCAAGTTCAGTTCCCAAATCCAGACAACAAGAGAGGATCTAGTTGAACGGTTTACTTGAGAGGATGCTGGCTTTTGTTAACCGTATATTTTCTATCTCGCCAATTTACCGCACCCACTTTTTTTGCGTCCAGGATCGACGATATGAATGAAACAGAAACTATCGCCCCGCTCAAAGGCGAGGCTATGGCGTACATCGGACTTTGGAAAACACCAAATTTTGATTGTATCGCATTTGCCAGCAATACAATAGCTATTGTTGCTAGATTGATATCCAATAGTATCCGACTAAGAAGAATATCATCTGTCTGTTGAGATATTATCAAAGCATACGGGACTAAAAGAAAAGGTTCAAACAGCAAGAAAAATACTGCAATCGTCATTAGAGTGGCTCCTCTTCTATCTTGACTATAAATCGAAATCATCAACCTGCGAAGTCCATGCCAGAGCGTCTTGAAATCTCGTGCCCAGACAGCATCTATATACCGCTCACCACGAACCATTTTCATTCTGAATTTTCCTTCCTTCACTCTTGCCCCCAGTGCACCATCTTCAACAAGTTCGTGTTTTACGACCTTGTGAGTACCTATCATTTCATAAGCGTGTCTGGTGATTATATAAAAACTGCCAAAAAAATAACCAGTTTTCGTCTTAGGGTTGTTCACACGTAATGCCGAAAATCTACTGTGAAGGAAATTGGAAAGCATTGGCAGTGTGATTTTTGTCCAAACATCTTTACACAAAAGTTTGGGTATGGCGGTAAGTGCGTCCAAGTTCTGCTGTTCAATCTGTCCGACGGCTAACGACATTACCGAAGGTGAATGTATGGTGTCTGCATCTGTAAACAGCAATAAATCTCCAGATGCTCTCAAATATCCCTCATAGCATGCCCAATTTTTTCCAACCCATCCATCTGGCTTTGGTTTAGCATTAACAACCACAATGGAAGAACTTTTTCTTGCATATTGATACATAATATCTGCAGTTCCGTCGGTTGATGAGTCATTGATTGCGATGATTTCAAAGTTCGCGTAGTCTTGACTTGTTAGACTTTCAAGACATTTTGCAATGTATTTTTCTTCATTGCGAGCAGGAAGAATTACACTCACCTTGATATTCTTAGTAACGAGGGTTTTGTCGACAGATTGCAGCGTCGGAGATTGTTTGAGAGATTTTAGCATATATCCTATGAAATAAATCCAGGTGCCAAAAATTCCAAACATTATCGCAGTTAGGATTCCATATATTATTTCAAGTTCTGTATACACTATAATCACCATGTAATACTATTCAATTCATCATCGCCTCAATCTGTCGCTGCAGTTGCGATCCTCTCTAGCGCATCCTGTGTTCCTTGCTTTATGTGCTTTTTTATCATCCCAGTAAACACTCCCATAAAACCGGCAAGTCTAATATTCCACAGCACATCTACCGTAGTTTTGTTAACTCCAGCAGATTTTATTGTAATGGTTTTTGAGCCTTTCATGGGTCCCTGTGAAATATTTACTTTCACTGATTTCTTTGGCTCTAATACAACCGTTTCTTTGCATTTAGATTCTTTGAAAGCAATTACTACTTCCCTTTCAGTGACATTTCCGTTCTTACTAATATTTTTGATAGATTTGGTACCCCGCCAATAGCGCGGTTCATTATCAATATCTGATACCACATCCCAGACTTTCTCTAGCGGAGCTTTTATGTCACGTACGACCTGAATAGTCACCATTGTCTTATTCGCTACTCTAACAGACATATTATCTGTTAAGAAAATACGGAGATATCCGCTTCTTGGTGGGAGAATCAAGAAACAATGAAACTGAACTGAATTGAACTGATACGCACGCGGAGATTTACCCTCTCTCGCCTACTTGAAGGGTAGTAGATCGGCAATGCAGCATCATAATTTTTGGATAGTAGGACTGTTGGCCTATGGAAGTTGGTTTTACAAGATAACTATGCCCGTTTCGGTTTTTTATTGAATTAATTGTAGGATTTATTATATATTAAAATCTAGATTTTAATTCCATATCATAGACATCAAAGTATTAAAAGAACATCTTTCTACTTTATGTGCGATGGAAAAAAAAATACATATAGCCGTCACAATAGTCGTGCTGGCTTTTGGACTCATCTTCGCAACCGTAAGTTCTGTCGGATCAGGACACGCTCAAACGAATGCCACAAGTGGTGCAAATAAAACTATGAACTCTGCCGGCGGTGCAATGAATAAGGCTGCTGGTAACATGACCTCTGCTGGTGGGGCTGCAACAAAATCCGCTGGCGGTGCAATGAATAAGACTGCTGGTAACATGACCTCTGCTGGTGGGGCTGCGGCGAACAAAACTGGCGGTAATGCATCCTCTTCGAATCCAGTATCCAAAATTCCAGTAATAGGACCAGGACTTAGCAAGCTTTTTGGCGGCGGGAAATAGTAGATTAACATAACAATTTCTTGTTGCTTTATTCTGCAACAAGAAATATTTTTTAAATCTTTATTACGGAAATCAGTCCCATAGATTATTAGTTAAGCTTTAGTTTGTGAGTATATATTCGCCTTGCCTTCTAGTTTCTCAACTCCTTGTATATGTTATTGGTGCCGTTGTTATTTGTCAGTGTAATACGTGTTGCTGCTACTACTACCTTTACCCTCTTCTTTCTACTAACAATCCCCACGTGGTACGTCGTACAAAGCAAGGTTTCGATAGTTTCATTGCAACGGTGGTTGACATATTAGGAGTTTGGTTTGGATATTCAACAACATAGTAATTAGTTGTTTTATCTCTTCAGAAAAGATGCTTACGATGTGTGATGTTAACCAGTGATGCACAAATGATTTTAACAGGTTATTACTTAAATTTTAGTTTGTGGTGAGTACATCTAAGCAAGGTGATGAGAAAAATAAATACATTACATTCGAGGAATTTTCAAGGGTACATCTAAAAATTGGTAAAGTTGTACAGGCTAAAGATGTCCCTGGTATGAAAAAGGTCTTTAAGGTAACGGTCGATATCGGAGCTGAGCAAAGAGACTTGGCCGTCGGCGCTGCGCTCCATTATAAGCCAGAAGAATTAGTCGGCAAGATAGTAGTAGTTTGCACAAATTTAGAACCTAAAAAAATCGGCAGTATAATTTCGAATGGAATGATACTTGCTGCCGTTGGAGATGAAGGAAGGCCAATATTCCTTACGATTACCGAGGATGTCGATGTTGGAGCTATCATTCAGTAGACTCTTATCCAATGCCAGGTCTAAATCGTGATGGCTCTTTATCCTTTTGGGTACGGTCTAAAACTTCTTCGTACTGCTCATCTAGGAGTTTGGTATCGAGAGTAATATTTTCCATTTTCGCAAAAGCCTTCACAATGCTCTTCGCGGCTAATGGTTGAGGAACAGTTGTTTCTGAAATCTCACCAAATAATCCTATTGCATCGATATCTCTTTCTGCTGCCAAACCCAGAATTAATCCGTTAAACCACGTTATACTATTGACGTCAGTTCCAATAGGCTCAATCTCGGATTTCTCCAATATCTTCTTTAATTTGGGATTATTCACTACCCCACAGACCTTTGGCGCTCCTGTCAATTGTTCACGGAGATAACCTCCTGCTCCATACAGAAGGTTGGTTTTACCCATTGCTTGAACATAATCGAGAAAGATATTACATAGCCCGTAAAGTTCCCCTGCGTCCTGTGGCTGGGATTCACCGGTAAATATTAACAATTTATTTGATTCACAATAATAAATGCTATACACATCAGCTGAGCTTCTAACTATACCATCAGAATACAACACCCATGGTTTATCATTAGAGATTATCTCTGCGACGAGTTCGTTTTCCAAATTTTTGGCTAAATATTCCGAAACCAGACCCCCTACCCTCCCCATATCAGGTAGTGATGCGAAAACCTTGAAACCATCAACCTTAATTTCCTTTTTAATTTCTATCTTCATTTTTTATTTTCTATCCCGTTAATCAGTTCCAGAAATGCCAATATTGATGTATAATCATCTTCAGAAAATCCACTATTATTGGCCGCCCTGTACAGTTGTTGTGTAATAGTTGTAATCGGCAGAGAGAGCCCTATATATTGTGCGGTATTTGTGACAAGTTCAAGGTCCTTGAGCATGTTTTTGAGATGGAAAGTTGGCACGAAACTGTTCTTCACCATTTTTGGTCCTTTTGTCTCACTCAGACCAGTTTTAAAATATGTAGAATTTAGGATTTTAATAAAAACCTCCGGATTAATTCCAGACTCTCTGACTAGTGTTATGCCTTCCGAAATTGCGCCTGCTATTAGAGCTATATTCAAATTTAACGCCAATTTAATAGCATTAGCAGAACCGTCGACGTTTCCAATATAAAACATCGACCTTGCGATTTTTTGAATGATGTGTTCCGTCTTTTCAAAAGCATGCTTATTTCCTGTAATGATTGAAACTAATTCTCCCTTTTTCGCCGCGTCTGGGCCGCCCATCAAGGGCATGCTGAGCATTTCAATTTCCATTTTTCTAAATACTTGAGCGTTGTATTTTGATTCTTGTGGAGAAATGGTACTGGAATCTGCGACTATCAAATTTTTGCAATTGGTGGCTGTAACAATTCCCTGTGCTCCAAAACATACCTCTTTTACCGCCTCAAAGTTAGTAACACATATTATAACAAATTCGCAATTCTCAGCGAGTTCCTTTGGAGTATTTGCTATCTTTATACTCAGTTTTGCGAAAGGATTTGTTTTTGTCATATCACGGTTATAGATCGTAATACGATGATCAGTTTCAAGTAATCTAGCCGCGATTTGGGATCCCATTAAACCAAGGCCAATTATTCCCACATTCATTGCGATCCTGATAAAAATACTACGTCGATAAAAATGATTTCTTCATGATGTAACCCCACCTCAATCTCCACCGGCATCTTTGTAATATGCCCAATGGTCCCTTCGTAATATCTTAAATCTTTGGATGGCGAGTGATGTCCGATTGTGACGTTCGATGAGCTAATCCATATTGTGGATACTTGTTCTAGTGTGTTTTCTACAAAATTCAGATATTATTTATTATCCTGGTATTGGTTAGAGAAACGTTCCTTTATGTACCTTATTAGTTTTATTGCATCTCGTTCTTTCAAGCTTTGTCTGTTGACGTATATATAAGAACTAAATGATTCCAAATGATTTGTCAATTCCGGATACAACTCCTTACTTTTGTCAATAATATTGACATAATTTCTATATGGAAAATATGTACTTTTGGCAACTTTAGCTATTGCTCTTTTCGTAACTTCATCAATTATTCCTTTTCTTTGTGCAAGAAATAGATTAAATCTGATGTCTATCATAGCTTCAGATTGGAGTATTTGTTTGTCCTCTGCAAAAGTGACTGCCACCTCGTCGTCAGCATTTACTTTGCCTTTTTTGTATAATTCAAAGATTTTTCCTATACCAACCATTCCAAACTTTTCGAGCTCAACTGCACGCAGAGCGCCGAGACTTGCAGCCCCAACAAGAAGAGTGTTTTTTTTTATAACTAGCTGATAGACTTCTATCGGCGTTGGTGGGTAGTCCTGCAAAAATAAACCGTCAACTAATCCAACAATATTTGCACTACTTCCTGAACCGGCTAGTCGTAGAAAATCTCCTTTTTTTGCTGGCGGTCTATATTCTGCCTCCAGAATTTTCCTTGCCTTTTCATGACCTAGACTAGGACCCAGAAAAATTATCGGTTTATTCAATTTTGAAATACCTTTTTGCTCTATGACCCATAACTGATTTGGTAATCTTAAAGGTTTCAAGGCCTGGTACTACTGCTCGCACTACCGGTATGCCAATCTCAGGGTTAGTCAAATTTACAATTATTGCCGTAGCTAAACCGTCGCCTTTTAAATGATCTAATAATAATTTGATATCTTCAAGTATATCTTCGTTAAAATATGTCCTCACTTCAGAGAACTTTATGGTATTCTTGGATGGCATGAACTGCCAAGCGCGTTTATCATCAGTATTGTCTTGTCCGTAGTTGATTTTCCTCAAGTCATCTCTTGCCCCCTGGATGTTAGCCGCTCTTGTTTGTGAAACCTCGGTTATAGCACGTAACAATGCGATTCTTGAATCTGGATGAGCCCCATGACCCTCGGCAAGGTATCCATAATCATGAGTTACCCATTCAATGCTGCTTGCATTAAATGTTGGAATGCCTACAGTGGATGTGATGTCTTTTATAATTAATGGAATTCCTGCGTTTGAAAATTTGTTAGCCATATCTTTCGCTGGCTCAAATTCTATTTCCGAGATATCTACGTCAGGAAATATCCCAGGATCATCTTTGAATGTATCTGCAGAAATTGCGGATATTGGATATCCTTTTGCTTTCAATGAGTTCATGATATGCTTGAGAAAATGAAAAGGTATAGCGCTGGCACGCAGTTCGGCCAGGCTCATTGCATCCCGCTCAATCACTTCACATAATGAATGGCAAATCGCTTCTTCTTCCACATTTCCGGAGGCCAGTCCGTTTGTATGATGAAATGCAAACGGATTGACAGCGGGAGCTTTTGGAGAATATCTAAATAGTGCAAGTGCTGCCGGGACCATAATTTGCTGGCCGGTAAATAAGTCAACGCCTGGGAGAAAGTCCATTATCATGTCGTTTCTGTAATGAAATCCAAGAGGCTCTACGATTTCTTCTGGATGCAGTACTCTGCTGGTACTTGATAATTGATCATAACTTCCTTGAATAAAATTTCTTGGAGCTCCGCTTGGCAGGGAAGAATATCTCTCAATGCTTTCCATTAACGCACTTACTTTTGCATGGGTCTTTGTAGGACCTTTGCCGCTATAAACCCAAATGTAATCCTCAGTACCAGGTAAAATTGCAGAGTAATTCGGTATGCGTAATATATCCATGTCAGTTATATCGGCAAGCCTTGTTACCCCTATCTTTTTAGCTAATGTTGTTACTTCAATGAATGTCTCCTGTGCAGGCTTTATTCTCGAAGTTCCATTCACAGTCCATTTTTTCCTGCTTTTAAGGAGTAATTGCTCTCTACTCACTAATCTATGAGCCATAATTTAGTTCATATCAAGTTTGCGAATCAGACATAGGATTATATAGTAGACTTCGCATCCGTGCTGCTGCTTGAACCAAATACAAAAGGACGCTGAGGTTATTAGCGAAATTCTGCTAAGAGCCAGCAGTGAACCGGATTTCAGGAAACTATTGATTAGAAATCCTTCAAAATTTTTGGAACAATACAATATTTCAGCGGAGGCCAAATCAGTAATTAGAAAAAGTATAATTGACCTCACCCAATAATAACTACATTATTTTCTAGGATACACTAATAACGTTATTTCGTATTCAATTCATCATCTGGATGTAACAAACAACGAAGCAAAGTCTGTCTTAAACAGTCAGTCAGTCAGTTACCTATACAGTCAGAATTATGCTTTAGAAGACAATGGTAAATATAAATCCCATCTCAAGTCCCACGCAGTTTTGTTGGTTAAAAATTTGCGCTATATCAAAAAGGGGTAGTGATAGAGTGAAAGTGAGGGAAATTTTTGTTACTGCTACTATCTTTTTCTTTTTGGAGCCTCGTTTCCCATCATTTTAATCTCTTCTGCAGTTGGTTCAGTTTCTCTTTCAAATTTGGCGCTTACTAATGTACTTGGAGAGTCAATCCATAAAGAACTGCCATCATATTTGGTGATGTATGATTTTGGTATGTAATAGTGATGTATTTTTACGTCCCCTTCTCTAACTACTATGAATTCATTTCCTACTGTTTCGATATCCCCGATGTCGACATTATCAGTTGTTCTGACATGCTTATGGATCACCTCTTCCCATGGGATATTAAGCGTTTCTCCGGAGGATTCTGATTTCAGTGCCACTCCTGGTTCTTTCGCCATAAACGGCACCCCATATCTAAATTGCGGGTATATGGATTCTGTCTTTTTTCTTTGTTCTTCGTATTCCTGTGTTTTAAATTCCGACTCAGATGGAGGACTATCTCGTTCGTACTTATCCTTTATTTCATCTTTTGTCAAAGCTGAATGCAGGTTCTCTCCATCAAATCCATGTATGTAATATTTCGGAATATAATACCGTTTTTTACTTACAAGTCCTTCCTTGGCTTCAAGATAATAAGTGGATACGCTTTCAACCTTCCCAAGATCCTGGTTATCGCTTGATTTTACTTTCTTATCGATAACCTTTTCCCAAGGTAGACCAACCATATCTTGAGATGCAGTTGCTGATGTTGTCTCAGCTGAAGCTGATGATGATGAGGAAGCTGTTGTTTGCTCACTATTATAACGGGGAATACTGCTTTCGAAATCTGGATATTGTTTTACCATACTTGTCTTCCTTTGATTATATTCTGGAGTGTCAAATTCTGAAGGATCGGGTGCTTTTTCCTTCTCAAACCTTGCCTTCACATCATCCTTTGTTATTGAAACCCAGAGCTTGTCACCATCGTATCCTTGTATATGATACTTTGGAATAAAGTAATAATTCTTTGATACCATCCCTTCTTTGGTTTGTATGTAGTCCTTAGTTATAGCCTGTATTTTACCGAGATCTTTATTATCACTCGATTTTACCTTCATGTCAATGGCCTTGTCCCATGATATAATGTCAGACATTTCTAACTCTAATTAAGGTCTACACATGTAATTAATATATCGGTTTTGAATTAATCTTATGGGATTATACATATATCGTCATCCTCTTTATCACTAGCTTCCTGATACACCCCAGGGTTACCATTTATTTCAAATTGTGCCAAAAAACTAGGTAGTCATCCAACTGATTTTGCTGTAAATGCTGCAGAGTTTGGCTGTATAGTACCTGATTTTATGTTAGTTATCTGGATAGTCATCGAGCCCGTATATCCGCCATTTGTAAATTTAACAGTTTGAAGACCCCTTCCACCAGTTACAGGCTGATTTACTTTATTCCACAGCACCTTACCATGATCGGAATAGATTGTTATATCATAACTATCCACAGGCACGTTAGGCTGTATGACAGATGGAACAGGAACATGAGTGCCGCTTGCACCGGTACTCTCCTCACTTTTTACGGCAGTGTCTTGTGGTGGAATTGTCTTTGTCGAAGGTAGCGGTGCGCTCGCATTTAGAAAATCAATTTCCATGTCAAATCCTTTTTTGGGAAGGGAAAATGAAGATTGATTCCACATTATCTGTACTCTATAATTTCCTTTGTCGGAAATCTTTTCAACTATTGCACCTTTGGTATTATTATTGATATTTGAGAACGACGTAGCGTTCCCAGTGTTACCTGTAACCGTATTTGTTTTGCCCTGGGGAGCCAGTGGGTTGCCTGCATTCTGACTTGTAGTCATACCCTGGGCAAAGACGGGTGGAATCGATACAAAAATGGAGGAAAAAAGAATGACTGCAGCGACTGTCACGGAAAATACAACACTATATGAAGTGGCTTTTTCTCGCAGCATATCATGGTTTTTAATAATAATAGAATCGATTGATTCTTTATGAAATGTCTTTAAGTCACTTTGCAATGCATTTTTAGAGATTCTATTCATTACTAGTTTATCATGTCGTGTTAGTATATAGAGTTTTTTTCTATCCCTTGCTTTTCGTCATTCAAGGCAATAAACATACTATGTAGTTTGTCGCCCACCTATGAATTCGGTTTAATAGCATAACTATAGCTTATGAAATTAGAACAAAAGTTGTTTTTCGATCATGTGTAAAAAATGTGCTTATTATTTCCGATCCAATTGCTTGCATCTATTCTATCACATATCTCGTTGTTATAATACTGGACATTAAGAATTGTACCCCGCCTCTGACTCACACATAATCACAGGTAGCCATACACTCAAGTGTACTCCTCCTTGTGCACTCTCTACAACGGGGTGCCCGGTCAACAGCACGCATACTGGGGTTAAGAATCAGAGTGTTGATCTCATCCCACCAGCGTACAATTGCAGGCGATCTATGCTTGACACTTCGAAAATATAAGTATCATCCATATCTTGACAAGAATTGGGATAAATTTAGTTCAAACGCAGCCACAGGTACCCGAACTTTGAAATTATCTATGGCTGAAGGTGTAATTTCGCCTATAATGCCTACACATTCTTCTTCGACATAGATATTTGCACAACGACCATTCATAAATATTGGATGTGTAGCCACAGTGGTGACTGCGTTTTTGCCAAAGCTTATTTTCAATAATCCCTGCATAGTCGATTTTATTTCTGTATAATCCGCCTTGTTATGTGCTATGACTGCTCCGATACTCCAAGATTCAGTTATAGTGTCTGTCCAGTTAAAGATCTTACCTATTTCAAATAGCTTTTGAGGATACTCCTCATGGACATTATGAGACAGTGTCTTGAGCAATGAAGGAAGCAATGCATCCCTTAGTAATTCATGTTCTGCGCTTTTTGTTGCATCTACTCTAAGGACTTTGTCTGACTTGTTCATGCCAGATAATTCAGACTGGATTTTACTACTCACAAGGCTAGAATTAAGAACCTCTAACATTTGCAGTCCTACCATCGTTTGCCTAATTATATCAATATATTTAGAAAGAGAACTCTTCTCTCCTGTGAGATTTGAGGACGGGACTGTAGGTTTCAAATTATAAACACCATAACCCATGGCAACTTCCTCAACGATATCAATAGCATTAAGTATATCAATCCTATATCTGGGAATAGAACATCTAATCTTTTTTTCCCCATTTATCTCTCTTGCATCTAATCTACTTTTTTCTAAGTATTTTACAATCTGATTTATTCCAAAATTTAGGCCAAGCATTGTGTTGATATAATGTGGATCAACGTCGATATGTGATGGATCCATCTTGGCTGTATAGGTGCTTCCATTGAAATTGCAAGTTGAAACATTTTGGATTTCAAATCCAACATCATATAAGGTGATTGCTAGAATTGCTAGAATATCCTCTACAGATTTTTGATTGTTACCGGTGACCTCTACAAATAAACTCTTACTGCATGTATTGACTTTTGTTCCGTTACCATTTATAATAGGAGGAAGGGACACGACATTCTCTTGTGAGTCAACAAGAATTGGATATTTCCTTGTTTTTTCTAATATATATCCATATTCCTTTCCAGGGATAGATGTTTTTAAAATTAACTTGATTGTTTGACTAGACATTAGATCAAGCGGAACAAATGAAAAATCCTCATTCACTGCCTTATATACAATAGGAAATTTGATGGCATCGAGGTTGTGGATCCCTATCGAAGCCTTCACTCTCCGCCTTCCTATTCCATTGTGAAGATCTTCTTGCATTCCAATCAACTGTTTGATAGTCTCATCGTCTAACTTTCCATTTTTGGCAACTATTGCGGCTATAAATGGTCTAACAGATTTTGTTGATTCATCTACGTTGATTACATAACTTATGCCTGCTCTATCATAACTGAAGTTTGGAATTCCTGTTTCTATTTCCAGCAATCCACGTAAGGCACGGACAATACCATAATCTGATCCAAAATCCGGTCTATTTGGATTGTACTCTATCCTCAGAATCTCATTATCCTTACCTTCAATATCAAGCCCAACGTATGGCAATACTTGTAATATTTTGTCGACGTCTATGCCTGGTAGGAATTTGTTTAACCTATTAACAGATAAATTTACAACTGGCATTTAGGAAGGCTCCTCAGCCACCTTAAATTATTACCGTAAAGATCACGAACATCATCAAGTCCAAATCGCAGCATTGCTATTCTTTCGATTCCCACACCCCATGCTAGGACAGGATTATCCAATCCAAGAGGTTGTGTTACTTCAGGTCTGAAGATCCCCATCCCGCCCATTTCAACCCATTTGTCCAACTCGTTATTATATATCATAGATTGAAGAGATGGTTCCGTATATGGGAAAAAAGTCGGCCAAAATTTTATTTTCTTGATTCCTAGCTTTGCATAAAATTCTTGTTGTAACCCCATCAAATCGCGTAGTGTAGCACGTCTGGCAGTAAGAATTCCTTCTATCTGGTTAAACTCAACAAGATGCTTGTAGGAGACCTTCTCATTTCTAAATACTCTTCCTATAGAAAATACTCTAGCACTTTCCGGCTTGTTATCTGCAAGATATCTTATGGTAACTGAAGTCGTATGTGTTCTGAGAACCATTCTTTTTGCCTCGTCAATATTCCAGTCATATCTCCATCCTTCTTTGTGAACATCAGAGATTCTTTGGATTTGACTTGATGTGGCAAAACTATCCTGTGTTATGCCGGAAATATAAAAAGTATCTTGCATCTCCCTTGCAGGATGGTCTTGTGGAGTGAATAGCGCATCAAAGTTCCAGAAACCAGACTGAGTTATCGGTCCATCGATTTCTGTAAATCCCAGGCTGACAAATATTTCCTTTACCTCGTCGATTATATCCATCAGAGGGTGTTGCCTTCCAGGATAGAAAGCTGGCGTAGGTGCTATCACGTCTATTGAGCTAAAATTAACATTCTTCCAGTTTCCTGTGGTAATTATTTCAGGTGTTAAACTGCGCTCCATTGTCGCTTCATCAGCAAAACCCGATCCTATTATTTTTTTACCAGCATCTGAAAGAATAATTTCAGAATGCTTCTTTTCCTCCTCGACTATATAGTCGGGTCGTCTTCTCAGCAGATCTAACGCCTTTCTTTCTTCAGCTGATAATTCAGAAGTTTCCATTTTATTTTGTACAAGTAATTTTTGTAACAATTTTTCTTCTTCTGACAAATTATCAGCAGCAGATGCAGCAAGTAAAATCACTTTGTCGCTTGTTTGAAATTGTGATAAGTCTATCCAACGATTTCGTTTCGCAACTGCAATTGCTGCATTAATTTCATCTGACTTTAAGAGGCCATTTTTTAAAATTGATGTCAGCGTTTTGTTTCCTTCTTTTACTGCATTTACAAGTCTACGTTCTGGTAGACCTTCTTTCAATCTCTCTTGTCCTCTGGATCCAAGTGAAATTACGGTAAATGACTTGTCAGTCGATGAAATCAACCCTTTGAACTTCAGCCATTCTATACCACGCCTCACTTGATCAGTGCTTAGATTCGCAGCCTCTATCAATTTTTCAATAGACATGTGTCCGTTTGGCACAAGTGCCCTTAACAATGATTTCTCGATAGGATGAAGCTCGCTGTTATTACTCATTGCTGCAAAGTTTGGGAACGGAAGAAGACTTTTTAAACGTTTAAAGCTTAACCTTCACGATTGTAAAGATATTATGATGGATGCAACCTCTGGAAAGGAAGACAAGAACAACAAAGATAATTTTAGAGATGAATTCAAGGTGACGCCTTGGGAAGTTGAAGGCAAAATAGATTATAACAAATTAATAGCAAAGTTTGGCACTCAACCAATTACACAGGAGATACTAGATAAAGTTAAGAAAATATCAGGAGAGATTCATCCTATGTTAAGATTGCAATACTTTTTTTCACATCGCGATTTTGACTGGATTTTAGATAAGCATGAAGGTGGTGAAAACATTTACCTTTACACTGGAAGAGGACCATCGGGCATGGTTCATATGGGTCATCTGATGCCTTGGATATTTACAAAGTATCTCCAAGACAAGTTTGGTTCGCATTTACTTTTCCAATTAACAGATGATGAAAAGTTCCTCTATAGTCAAGCTCGTAGCAGAGAAGAAATCAAGAATTATACCTATGAAAACATATTAGATATTATTGCAATAGGCTTTGACCCCAAGAAGACAAGAATCATAATAGATACTAAACATATCCATTATCTCTATCCTATTGCATCAGAAATTGCAAAGAGAATTACATTTTCGACTGCGAAGGCAGTTTTTGGTTTCTCCAACTCTACCAATGTTGGTATGATAGGATTTCCCCCCATACAGGCTGCACCGTGTTTTTTGCCTTCCTTAATTGAAGGCAAACCAACCCCCGTTTTGATTCCTGCAGCGATAGATCAGGATCCATACTGGAGGATGACAAGAGATGTAGCCGAGCGCATGGGTTATTACAAACCCTCTCAGATCCATAGCAAGTTTCTTCCTGGTCTTGGAATGTCAGGCAAAATGTCCTCCTCAAAGCCTGAAACTGCGCTGTTTACTTCAGATGAACCCGAGGTAATTGAGAAAAAAGTGTCCACAGCCTTCACAGGAGGTCAATCGACTATACAGTTACAAAGACTGTTAGGGGGAAATGCTATTGGATGTCCAGTTTTCTGGTATCTTCGGTACTTTTTTGATACTGAAAGGCGGTCGGATGAACGTTTGCTACAATGCAAGAGCGGCAATCTATTATGTGGAGAATGTAAAGGAGATTTGGCAAAAGAATCTAAATCCTTTATGATAGAGTTTAAGAAGCGTAGGGAAAAAGCAAAAGACGTTATTGCCAACTTCATGTACGATGGGGAAACTTACGAAAAATGATTTGATATGGAAAAGATAGAAAAATTTGAATGTGATGATATATATGAAGCCGAAAAATTAGCAGGCTTGGTGGCAGTACAAGAAGATAATTCGACCTATATTCATAGTATCGCCAATGTTATCGAAAATGAGATCGTCATCATTCTAAAGGACAGATCATGCCACAGTGTCCTTTTGAAAGATAGCAGCAATGCTGTGAGGCTAAAGGGATTGTTATCGGAAATAATGCAAGGAGAGAAGACCATTACTGAAAGCAGCTTTGAGCATCATACAACAAGAATCATCATCGATGAATAAATCACGCTAGCGCCATATTTGGTTTCATCAAGGCCATTGTCATATTATGATGATGGCCTTATTTCTTTCTTGTAACTGAAAGTATACTTTATCTGGGCAACTATGATAGTATATTCCTCTAATATGACATGAGAAGAGAAGAGAAGATAAGCCACACTATTGTTACAATGCAAAATATGTGGCAAGTCTCTGAACGAAGTTCTGATGATTTTAAGGCAACTACGAGGCACTCAAAAGCATGTAGATCTTAAGCTAAATCATCATACCTATCCATATCATCAAAAGATTACCATACAACTAAATATTGAATACATAGTGATAGAATAGAAATCTACAATATAACAACTAAAGGAGAATACTCCACATTATCTTATCATCAAGTTCATTATCAATATCTTTGGATTTAACGCATCTCATTATCCATCTCTTCGGTGAGTATATGCTGAATTTTTCTAAAATATAGACCTGTTGTATAGGGCATCAATGGAATATAATCCTCTATTACTTGCATTATATATGGCACCGCTCGTTTTGATATATGCAATTTAAATTTCATCCATAGCAATCTATTTTGTTCGAAGTGTATCTTGTCTTTAAGATGAGAAGGCACAGTTTCTATTGCTCGATCTTCTACTCGTTTATACCAGTAAGCAATAATTTCCGGATCGAGTCCTTCTTTTAGCTCTTTTATACCCGTCACAATTTTGTCAGTAGCTAGATCCATCGGATCATTTCCATACATTTGAACTGCTTTGATAAATCAGGATAAAACGTCGGTAATCAAACAATATTGAGTATTTTACCTGAATCTTAACATTCTGCCTGAAGCATCAATTTCGCCTGCACGTATACGTGAAGATGAAATTGGACTCCCGTCCTCTGCTCTTATCATATCAACGGCTATGATCGTCAGCGATGGCAGGCCATTTCTCGAACGGATTACATTAATATCATCTCCTTTTTTCGCTGTCTCAGCACTTGCTATAAGGGCAGATATCTGAGGCAAGATTACTACCGGTCCATAGTCATCATCCAACTTATAAATTTCATAAACGGCGCCCCCAACTTTATTTTTAATTATTTCTTTTAAATTGACGACTCTTTGCTCATAGCTATGATGTATCCTATTCATTCCCTTTGTTTTAGCTGCAAATTCATCACTCGTAACCCCGATGATTACCTTTCTTCCCACTTCAAACGCTTTGGAAATCAAAGCTAGATGACCATCATGTATTTCGTCAAATGTTCCACCAGTTGCGACTACTCTAAATTTATTTACCATGGACTATCTAACCGATGAAGGACAACTTTCTGATATAAATAAAGAAAATTTACCAATGTATTATGAATGGAATATGCTGAAAAGTAGATTGTACCACAATAGATATAGCTGAAAAGAATAAACTTTTAAAAAAAAGCAAGATAGTCATATAAATGAAATATGGGGAGTTTGCCGTGGTAGTTGTCTCCACAGCAAAGAAGGAATATTGAAAATTACTGCCCCTTTTGGAATATCTTCACACACTGCGGAGGACATACGTTTTCACATGCCATACAAAATATGCAATCTTTTTCTCTGATCATAAAGGGTTTCTTTTCTGATGCTGGATGTCCAGGTGTTTCTAACCATTCATATACATTTACTGGACATGCTTCAATACATGCACCATCTGCTACACATATATCAAAATCTACGGTTACCTCTGTACCCCATATACCTAACTGCCCTGGTGGATCAATAGGACCC
>DATDFS010000265.1:0-2479 GCA_036522495.1 Nitrososphaeraceae archaeon
TGACCTATTACGTCTACACCTTTTAAAATCAATGGTATAGCTGCCTCTTGAATAGGAAAAGGTTCTTCGAATCCATTTTCTTTTAGTGCTTTAAGGATTTCAGCACCAAGTCCTAACTGTTGAAACGTTCTTGTTATTTTAATTTCTCACTTTTTAATATTACAAAAGGTACGGAAGATGCGAATAGTATAGCCTTTATTTACTCAACAAATCAGCCGAAATCTCTTGCTTTATTACTTTTGTTGGAATGCACACTAATATAAACGATTAATGTCATATTCTGTTTTGATTAAGTCGATTAAAAGGTTAAAACGTTTTTTGGTGTTACTGAGTTATCGCCATTGAATCATCAATATTCGCAATTGATTGGACCGCCGAGCTTCAAGATCTAGCTATAGAGCATCATGTTATCCACGTAGATTGTGATAAGAAAAAATTGAGCGGAGAGAAACATATGAATATAGTGATCAGGCAGACTATATGGCATTGAATAAGGATTTGATAGAGCCATTGCTTGACTGGCAATTTATTACAGAAATTAAGATTAGCTCTCATCATATCGATTCATTAACGGAGGATGGAAAACACGCTTTAACATTTCTCAATGACGATGTATAAAAACAAATGCTGTTGTCTTCATATTTACTCGGAATTGTCAAAATCAAATGACTTTTGACTCTCATGAAAGTCAAGATCAGGATGCAGTGGAAGATATATACTACGGAGGCCATAACATATTTGGAGACTTTATGGATGGATAACCCAACGGGATCTTTTACTTCGGCCTTTGGCATGTATTTGATAAGACATACTATTGCATAACTATGTTAAGATTTCCATTTGATCTATCTCATAGACTTGAATACGGAAGGGTCGCAGCAACCATTCATTGGCAAAGTTCAAAGATCTTGAGAATAGCACAAATAATTCTTAGATTAAAGTATGATATTCCCTTATTCATACGATATAGAATGTATGCTTTCGATGGCTGCACGCTAAATCTTCAAATTGGCAAAGCATAGAATTATGATACTTGGCATTGGGCCCTCCTACAACTAGTTCTGACATAAAGAGCAATATTGAAAATGATTATATTGATGATGCTGAAAATACATAAAGTAACTAAATGACTAACTAAATGCGTTGATGTTATCTCTGTATACATCAGTTCGTCGATTGTTCAAAAGTGGAAGTGAGTTTCTGACTTTTTGTATTCTAGATTTATCAATTTCAACAACCTCCATTCCCTCCCTATTTCCCATGTCTAGCAGATTTATGCCAAATGGATCGACAACCATGCTTCTGCCAGAAAAGATATTACCCACCTGATCAGGTGCGATTACATACGATCCATTTTCAATCGCTCTTGCTTTCAGCATTGTTTGCCAGTGTTCTTCCTTCATAATTCCATGAACCCATGCCGAAGGTACAGCTAAAACATTTGCACCATCCATAGTCAAAATTCTGGACATTTCAGGAAAACGTATGTCATAACAGATCATCAGTCCTACGTTTCCAGCTGATGTCTTTACAGGTTTTTCAATTATATTACCGGCCATCATCTTGACAGATTCTTTGAAACCAAAAGCATCATATAGATGTACTTTGCGGTAAACCGAACATATTATTCCTTTGTTATTTATCATAACAGCAGTATCAAATACACGATTGTTATATTTTGTATTACTATTATTGGCAATCCTTTCATAAATTGTTGCTATGACATTAATCTTGTTTCTTTTTGCAGCAGAACATAGTGTAAAAACAAAATTGCCGTAATTAATTGATTCAGCTAGTTTTGTAAGCTGTTTTGCAGACTGATAGCTCGGTGAGAATGCCATTTGAAACTCTGGAAAACAAATCAAGCTTGCCTTCTTTTTTGCTGCCTCTTTAATAAAATTTAGTGATAGCCGAAGGTTTTCATCTTTACTTTCTGACGATTTCATCTGCACTAAGGCAACAAGAGAAACCTTTTGCATTTTCGTTGGTCAGTGATATGTCATTAAATCAATGAATAAAAATATTTGGTAATACCTAAGATTTTGGAACAGCCTTTACAACTATATTTGCAAGTACCTGGAGGAGATCTTCATCCCTATGGCTGAATCTAAATTCTATTTCTTTTAGATAGAGATGAAAAGTATTGCCTAGATACACCGCGATAATTATATAGCCATGTCTTGGCATAGCTCCAGAATCATTCAATACCATTGATATGAGTAGTAGTATCTTCACGTATGTATTCTTCTTCCATCCCATGAGCAATTATCTGGTGTATCCAGGCAATACTATTCATCTCTATCTAAAAGAAATAGAATTTAGATTCAGTCATAGGGATGAACATCTCTTCCAGGTACTTGCAAATATAGTTGTAAAGGCTGTTCCAAAATCTTAGGTATTACCATTGTGATATACTCTTGATGCCCAGGGCCATATTCTTCTATAATCGCTAAATGTCATTTTACTTACCCTGAGGTAT
>DATDFS010000266.1:0-30357 GCA_036522495.1 Nitrososphaeraceae archaeon
GATAACGAAACAAAAAATCCTATAAGAATCAATTAGAATGGACTCTATCTCTCGCCGTCGGAAAGAATACCCCAGGACGAGTCCGTTAAATAGACATTAATTTATTAAATTACAAAAAAATTCATCATATTTCTCCTTGAGGTCTTGAAAGTGGTTAGCATGGAAAGCCATCATCTCATTCCCGATTAGTTAGTCTGCTATGGTCATTAGATTTTTCGTTGGCCAACCTATCTGTCTTTATAGAATAAGAATAAATTATACTATTGACCACCTGCTATGCAAAACGCCTTGCCAGATCAGACTCGTCATATAAAAAAGAAACAGCTTAGAGATATTAGCCATAAAATGTATAGGGTCCAGTTACGTATGCATAACAGAAAGGCTAAGCGCAATATCCCTGAATTAAATGTTGAACTAAATTCACTACTTAAGCAAAGGGATATCATAAAAAATGGGAACATGATGAAGACGCCAAAATTCCCCAGATCCCAAAAAATATGTCCCGTCTGCAATTGTAGAATTGGAAAAGGTTACCATATTTGTAAATCCAAACCCGCATCTTCTATCAATGGTAAGCCCATGGTTGGTAGAGGATATGCCAGATCCATATGTTCATCTTCAATTACATGATTGTGTATTATCGGAGCAAAACTAGTCTTTCATTAAGCTCTTTTTCACAGGCATTACAACATTTAACTGAATAGTTTTTTTAGACTTGCTTAGCAGCAACCTAGCTGTCGATACCTCTATTTCGTAGTTCCTTGTCCTCTCTTTCCGACTTCTGATGCTCTCTAAGGGAATCAATTGTATCAAATTCCTGTCCACATTCTTCACATCTTATAAGTTCACTTGAAGACATATTTTTGTTCTTATAATGTGGTGGGTTCAAAGGATTAAAATCTTCCCTAGGTTTGAGGTTTCACATTCACTTCACTATACTGCATACTGCCGCTTTTAGTTTGAAAGGTTTCAATGGTTATTTACTTTTAATATTCTGTTGATAAAAGTAGTTGTGTTGACTGCAGCGTATAGAGGATGGAAACCTGGACTAACCTTACTTTTATTTTAATTTGTTTTTCCATGATGCGTGGTGCCTTTAGTGTTATCCATAATCCACCGCCCATTACCATATTTTAAGGCAATATCTTCTATCACGTCAACAACATCAGCAAAGCGATAAGTGCGCCTTCAAGGGTTTCATACATTTCTTTTAATTTATTATCTCGGTAGGATCTTTATTTGCAACGCTTCTGGAATCCCACGACCTTCATTTGCTTAATCTTGTACATCAAGATGCTTTTTATGAAGAAAGCGTAAGACCTCCATCGACATAGATTGTTGTTCCAGTAATATAGCTAGCATCATCAGATGCTAAAAATAATGCTACCTTGGCTATTTCTTCTGGTCGTCCTATCCTGTGCATCGGAATTTTGTCTTCCTCCTGTATCTTTTTCTCTTTATCTTCAAGAACCTCTTTGTTCATATCAGTAGCAATTGCACCTGGAGCAATTCCGTTGACACGTATTCCTTTATCCGCTAGCTCCAACGCGACAGTTTTTGTTAGTAGTTCCATACCACCTTTTGAGGCGCCATATGGAGCAGATTGAGCTAATGGTATTGATTCATGAACAGAAGATATGTTAATAATCGAATAATCATTATTATTAATCATCTTCTTTTGATCATCGTTATTATCATTTAACATATGCTTCACTGTCTCTCTGGTACAAAGAAATGCACCCTTGAGATTAGTATCGAGAACTTTATCCCAGACAACAGAAGTTATTTCAGAGATCCTCTTTGATTCATCGCTTATGCCTGCATTGTTCACCAGAACATCAATTCTCCCAAATCTTTTTACAGTTTCTTGGATTAATGATATGCAAGCCTGTTCTTGGGATACATCTCCTGCTACCTTAAAGAGTTTATCATTAGTAATATTTCTACCAACTGTTTTTGAAATAGCGTCGGCAGCGTTCTTTAGTTCTTCTTCATTTCTTGCATTTATCACAATAGAATACCCCGCTTTAGCAAATTCTATTGCGATAGCTTTACCAATTCCCCTGCTAGAACCTGTTACTACTGCAACCTTTTTATTATAATTTTTTACTTCAGACATGTTGTAATATAATATCGCATAAATTATAAGACTATATACTGTATGACCATTAAGACGGCTCTGTTAACTCAAGAAAACGCTATAGCTATAAACCATATATATGACATATATTGGAACATCAAAGGCAAAGAACCAACCAACAGATATTGCTTATGGATTGATTATATCTTTACTTTCTTGGCCTATCTTATAGAAATAGTACTGCAAAGGCGTTACAAAGGTTTGTTCATAGTACAAGCCATGTCTACATCTGGAAATAAATGGATTAAGAAATAATACAAGCCAAAGAAAGTATCTCGCAAAAGAAAGAAGAGTAACGAGTTTATAATTGATGAAACTCAGATTAAGTTTGGTTGGTTCGTTCGACTATGTAGAAACCATCATCGATATTACAAGATTAGTCAGTCTATGCATATTGTAGGTTATGCATCTGAATGATAATTCTCTGTTCTGTGTTCTAATTAATCTAGACATCAGATGCTCTCCAAATAGTCTCTTTATGACTGAAACGATGGTCTCATCCTTGTTTCGTTGATTGTACAGCAATCTGGAGTAGCCACGTTTCATCTGCTTTCTATACCTACCATATGTTCTTCATATTGGTATATGCTCATATCGAGCTGGGATTATGCTGAATGCATGCAAATCCTCTCTTACCATTTGATGATTATCTTCTTCACTATCATAACCCCTGTCAGCTGTAACTACAGATAATGGAAGTATATTTGATATCCTTGTTATAATTGGCTTGAAATCTATATTATCATGTCTTGTAGGAGCTCGTCTAATCCTTATGTTGCAGATAATCTGTTGTAGTACATCAGCTCCAATAGATAATTTCGCATATTTTCTTCTTAATCCTGTTCGTTCAGTATAATATTGTGAAGCATGAGTTATCTTAAATCCAGTAGAATCTATTCCTACAAAGATACGCTTGGTACCACTGATTACGATGAATGACGAAATTATCTTTTCAAGCAATGCATTATTGATTCTATCTGTAAACTTTTGCACTGTTGTAAAATGAGGGATGCGTGACAATCCTAGACACGACCTTAGATAATATGCCTCGAACAACCAATCCACAAACATTCTATAACTCTTACCTTCGTACTGTCGGATTGTAATCAGAACAATATGTTGCCATATTGTAAATATGTGATTACTTTTCCTGTTAGAAAAGAGAGGGATCCTTGCATGCTTCAAAACACGGAACATAGTATCTGCAAGTCTAACGTATTTTGATTCTTTCAATAGATTATTGGTATTGTACTATTACAAAGCTTTGACTGAATGATATGATTTCTACAGAGCCGTTCGTTCTTCTCAATATATATATCTGGCTCTGGGATGCAATCAATTGAGCCAAAACATAGGCAAATAAATACTTCAGATTGATCTATCTATCTATCTTCAGAAAGAACAATGCTTGTAGCCGAGCGTTTTATTATTGCATCTTTGATAAATAAGTTTGGCAAATGTCCAGTATCAACAGACGGCGGGGAAACATGGTATCTATCCACAGACCTGTCAGTTTTTGAGCGTAGAAGATCATCATCATATCCATTCCTCAATTGAGAAAAGTATCATTATTGAAAGAACGATCCAATACATAAAAGATAGAACTGAAGGATTTGATGATTATTTTCCATGTGGAAAGAAGAAGTATAAGTTAAAACATGTTGGTTTAACCTATTCATTGACAAGCAACACAATAAAGAAATAATATGTTAAGTGAACAGGACCATTAAGACTGACTAACGTTATTTATTTGTGTTCATGTTTTTGGAGTGCAGCCTGCCACTACAACTTTGTCAATAGGCTGAGAAAAGCAATCCAATACTCTATTAGATTCTTACCTTTTGAGGTTATTGAATACAAACTCTCATCATTGACATCAACTCTTTCCACATAACCTTCATGAGTGTTCTTTTTTATCTGTCCTGGATGTTGGTATTGGTGGTGTTAGTATTGCCGAAGGTTAATAAGTATACAAATCTTAGCTTTTCCAAGTCATGACTGTAACGGCAACAGATCCTAAGGTAAAGATCATTCTTGATTCACTAGGTTACTCATCACTTTATCCACCGCAAGAATTGGCTCTTTCCAAAGGCCTTTTAGAGAGCAGGAACTTGCTTATTACTACGCCTACAGCGAGTGGTAAGACACTGATTGCAGTAATCGCCGCAATAAAGCCAATTGAAAAAGGTCTGAAGGTTGTTTACCTTACTCCATTAAGGGCAATAGCTACAGAAAAATACCACTATCTTCAAGTTCTCCAAAACATCGATATAATTGATAAAAGAATTCGAATCAGAATTGCTACTGGCGACTATGATTCTTCAGGAATGGAAGTATCAAATGCAGATGTTATAATCCTAACAAACGAAAAAATGGATTCTGTTATACGCCATGGTGCCGAATGGATTGCCGATGTTGGACTTTTTGTAACCGATGAAGTTCATTTACTTGGTGATAAAGAGCGTGGTCCTACACTTGAAATGATACTAACCAAGATACGTAAAATGTACCCACAATCACAGATACTAGCATTAAGTGCGACTGTCGCAAATTCGGAAGATATTGCAAAATGGTTAGGATGTGAACTAATTCAAAGTAACTGGAGACCAACCAAGCTAGTAGAAGGAGTATATGAAGATGGCACAGTTAATATGAATGATGGAAGTCAGTTCAAAATTCAAACCTCTGCTATTTCCTCTTCTGCAATAGATATTGCGATTGACTCCCTTGATAACGGTGGACAGGCGATAATTTTTGCTGAAACACGTAAAAGAGCATCTTCGCTTGCTGTTAAGGCGGTCGAAGGCGTCTATAAACGACTTGATAAAGCTACCAAATCAAAGGCTGCTGAAGCATCGTCGCAAATACTTAAGAACGGAGATGATACCGAACTCACAAGGACTCTCTCGCAAGTCGTAGCAAAAGGCGTGGGTTTTCATCATGCCGGGTTAGGACAAACAAGTAGAGAAATCGTTGAGGAATCATTTAAGAGCGGCATAATCAAAATATTGACTGCTACCCCAACGCTAGCGGCGGGAGTTAACCTTCCCGCAAGACGTGTTATTCTAGCCAGTATTTTAAGATATGATCCTGACTATGGTAGGAATATACCCATCAGTGTTTTGGAGTACAAGCAGCTTTGTGGCCGGGCAGGTAGACCAAAATACGACACTTTTGGCGAATCTATCATCATAGCTGAATCTGGAGTCAATGCACAAGAGATCTACGACCATTATGTCTTAGGTAATCCTGAACCTCTACGCTCTCAAATGACTAACGATAAATCTATTAGAGTTCATCTACTCAGCACTATCGCAACTATTCCTGGAATGAAAAAATCCGAAATTTATGAGTTATTTGGGAGTACATTATTTGCCCAACAATATAGAAAAGCGACAGTAGATTTCAAAGTTGATACGGCGTTGAGTTATTTAGAGTCGGAGGAGCTTATCAAATCAAGGAATGGTAGATATATCGCAACTGATTTTGGAAGACGGAATTCGCTGCTTTATATTGATCCAGTCACTGCAGTAGAGTTTAGAAAAGCAATCCAATCCATTCAACGGCAGACAACTGACGTAGATAACGATAATAAATACACGCTAGGTTTCCTACATCTTATTACTAATAGCCCTGACTTTTATCCAAAACTGTCATTACGAAAAAAAGATGTTGACGAATTGATTACAATATTCCAAGAACATAGTAGCGAGCTATTCTATCAAATAAATGAGTATGAGTGCTCAAGAAGCCTAATAGCAGTTTATAAGTGGATTAATGAAACTAGTGATAGAGTACTAAACGACAGGTTTGGGATTGAACCAGGTGATATGCACAGAATAGCTGAGAATAGCGAGTGGCTAGCTTACTCATTATACGAGGTTTCCAAAGTAATTAAACGTGAAGATTTGCTAGGATCACTATACAAGCTAAAGATTCGAATAAAATATGGTATTAAAGAGGAACTGTCATCACTTGTTACGCTCGAAGGTATTGGCAGAATACGAGCACGAGCTTTGTACGATGCTGGTCTTACAAACATAGGAAAAGTTACGAATACGTCAGAATCAAAACTATCTGCCATTCCAAAAATTGGGCCCACAGTAGCAAAAAAGCTCAAACAGCAACTAAGAAGCCATTCAATACGACACAGATAATGCTTACCGGTCCTGCTGCTAATCTGTTGAACGAGGATAACTAATTTATCATATCTAGTATTTCACGACTCGGTGTCTAGTGATAACTTGCAAGATGATATTAGTTTTCAACTTTCTGTTCTCCTCTTCTCTAAATGTGCTAACTATGGATTCTTGTTTTCGGGATTTACCTACTACCCAATATTACCAATTTGTAGGTGTACGGTTACATGCATAATATAGAGATATTAACCTCTATCATATTGAGGTAGTAGTAACAAATGCTAGAGTTGTCCTCGGGAAATAATATCCTAATTTATGGAACGATTGTTTCTGTCATTTCTTTCTTTGCTACGTTGTTTGGAACGCCTAAAATAATCAATTTGTTGATAGCAAAAGGCGAGATAGTACAAGATTATCATAAACCTGAGAAGCCCAATGTTCCAAGACCAGCCGGACCGGTATTAGTAATAGCGATTGCAGCAGCTGAAATTGTACTTTATTTGCTGACATTCAAAATTAAAGTCATTGCCATTTTACTCACTGCTATAATCGCATTCATCGTGGGATTCACTGACGATAGAAAAGTGATGCCAGGATGGTTCAAACCTATCGCCCTAATAGGGGCAGCAATTCCACTGATAGTTTTGGGAGCTCATGGAAGTCATCTTAACTTGGTATTTGGCAGAGTGGATATTCCATTATTATACTTACCCCTGATAATGATCATCATTCCAATTGCTGGTAACACTATTAATTCCATTGATGTCTTAAATGGAGTAGCTAGCGGATTCGTAATGATTGCTATGATTCCACTTTTAGTCAGTATAGCTATCTTTGGCAGCATTGAAGTGTTCATCGCTTCACTTCCTTTACTTTTTGCGACAGTTGCTTTTTATAAATATCATAAATTTCCAAGTAGAATATTTCCAGGTGATTCCGGTACTTTACTGATTGGAGCAATGTATGGCGCGATCGCAGTGGCAGGGAATTCTGAAGTTATTGGAGCTATTGCTCTCTTACCAGCGGTAATGAATTCTTTTCTATTTCTCTCAAGTGTCAAAAAAATTGTTGAACACAGACAGGTTAAATCACGACCTACAGTTCTGATGGATGATTTCAAGTTAGTAGCATCAAAAGAAAAGAAAGCACCTACTACACTCGTAAGGCTAATCCTTGCAGATGGTCCGCTTTCAGAAAAAGAGATTGGCTATCAAATATTCAAACTGGCGGCATTTACTTCCTTTCTCGCCTTTATTTCGATTATTATCCAGTATCATTTCCTATCATGAATCTTTGCAGGAGATGTATTATCATAATGTAGATAATCATGATAATGGTAAATGTAAATTGCAAAAATTATTGAGTTAAATGCATCAGGTTCATGGCTATGCTTCGATAAGCCCTACACCTGTTATTCTTTATCAGCCGTATAGATTTCTTTGAGCATTGAATAACCACGCTCTTCTAGAAAAGACCAGCTTTTGCCACAAACTGTACAACCTATATGCTTGTCACTTGAAGAAAATTCAAGCTCATAATGGCTGCAGCGGATCTGAAACTCGTGTTTTAGAGACTCCATTTGTTTGAGAGTTTCTATATGCCTGACAGAATTTTCCGCCAATATAAGATATATTTATTTAATTCCTCTTTATCAATGTTCTTAACTAACTGCCTCGAGTTCATAACTGCATCGTCTATAAACGATTCTAATTCCTACTCATTCACTTTTGTACGTCAAACGTACAGGAAAGGGCTCAAGGAAACAGTGATGTTGTTGCTTTGCCATATATTTTCTCATTGGCTGGTTGGGAAATCAAAGACTTTATCTGAATACAGCATTGGAGAAATTTGAATCCCTTCTGAGTAGTCTTGTAAATTGAATTATCTTCACTATCTTTATCGGTACTCAGCAAGCTGTGGGAAACAAGTGTGTGAAAATAGAATTTCATTTGTTCTGAACTTAAATTGGCTCTATACATTATGTGCGTCTTCTTTACTCCCCCATCAACAGCAGAAGCGAGTATGTCATAGATAATATCGACTTTATTTCTATTTTTAAGTTCATTATTCATATTAAACCCCTCAAATAGTGTAGTTATCACTCAAATAAAGGTATCAACTAAGTGCTAGATCCTTCCTTGATATGTCTTATTTCAGTAGAAATTGCAAGTTGAAAAGATTGCGCACGGAAAGAAGGAATTGGAAAGCATTGTAGGCGAGCTTATGTTGCTCATAAACTACAGCAAATAGAAATAAGTAAAGTCGTCAACTGGTTTTTCCTCCAGGAATACCGCTCAATGGATTGGTAGATAGTTGTTACATAAACCGGTATTAACGCGGACAAAGGTTTCTATTCGATATTTGTTTTGTGTCTGTTATTATTGAGTGAGTATAACGAAATACACATATGCTGTTTTAATATCTCCATTTATTAAGGCTTGAAAGAAAGAAGTAAGTTATATGCTGAAATAGTGTTTGAAAGCCTTATATTCTAACATCTTTTTATAGCAGAATATGAAACGCATAGAAGCTGTTATCGCTAGCGAGAAGGTTCTAGCCGTGAATGAAGCATTGAAGAAAGTTGGAGTGGGCGGATGTACTGTTCTTGATGCTAAAGGCAGGGGCAAAGGAGAAAAGCCTATCGTTGAAACCAGCAGAGGGACGGGAAGATTCACGTCCGAATTTTCAGTTAGAGCAGATCTTGTCATAATAGTGGAAGATTCAGAGGTAGACAAAATCATTAATACGATAGTACAAACGGTAAGTACTGGTTCAGCAGGTGATGGTAAGATTTTTGTATCCTCAGTCAGTGATGCAATTGACATAGGTACAAAGAAAAGAGGGGAAGTAGCTATAGTTTAACAAACACTAATAGACACAATAACATCCATTCTACGTATTATTTCTTGTAAAGAATTTTTTGGTCTCTCCGAATGTCAATACTTCTGCCGCAGCTATTTTTACAACTATAGGTAAATCATATACGACCTTTCCTATGGATAGGCAATGTCGCTGAGGCAAGGTCTTGACTATTGACCTGATAGTTTCATTATCTGCTAAGGACACCTTCGATATTTTGTCCAGATCTGTGTCATTAGTAAAATTAAACAGAAATATATTATCTACTTGCCGGTAAATTCCATCACCTATAGCATCTGGTTGGTTTGTGATGAATGTAGTATAGATTCCAAAATGCCTCATTCTTGTGACAATATCTTCCCAATATGTGTCCCTAACGTAAAGATGGGCTTCTTCTGCAAACAAAAAGATAGGAGGAATCATGACTTTCTCAAGTAGGTCAACTATTTTACTGAGAACCACTTCTACAATCATCCTTCTCACAACAGGTGTTGCTTTGCCCATACTAATTACTATTACAGCACCCTTGTATTTTTGTGAGATCACCTTTTCAAATCTCAGCCCGTCTTCATTATCATCAACTGAAAATAAACGCGATGATTGAATCACATGATATCTTGAAATGAGAGCGTCCCGTACAAGTTCATTGATATTCCATGTATTAATCGCGTTGCCCAAAGATCTGATCTCTAGAGTTTGTTTGTTTTCAAGCGAATCCCAGATTCTGAAGAATTCACGTAATGAGGCAGCTGGCATGTCAAGCGCATTTTTAAGCATATTGGATATGGCAGCCTTACCACAGTAATCAAGCGAGAATTTTAAACCATTTCCGGGTTCAAATACCATGATTTGTTCCTGAATTGAAGATGGAGAGCCATCTTTATTCCATGCCAATCCACCATATTCATTGTTCAAATCAAACACAATGACAAATGCCCCGTGTTGGACTAATGTCTTCACAAGGATCTTGGAAAGGTGGGACTTGCCAGATTCTTTCTTTCCAGTAATGATGTTTAATTTACCATCAAGATCTTCGGCATAGACTTCAAAATCTTCGCTATCTGTTCCAGCTTTGCCTATTGGAATTGGAAAAACCCCTTTTCTTTCAATTAGCAAATCCAATTCAGAAATCTTTAATCGTCTCACGTTAGAATATACTCTTGATGGTAGCCATGTGACATCATTAGATATTTTATTTGATAAATCTATGGCAGCCCTTATCTTAGCTCTGAACACCCTTGCATCTCTTATCATCTTAGAAAGATTACTGATATTGAGGGGATCATGTAGGTTTTCTGTACTTGATGCAATCACCACTTCATCCTTTACAATATCTTCTATTAAAGACTGAGAGGAAAGGTACTCTTCATCGTAGATCTGAACAACCATCTTTCTTCTTGCTTTTTCGTCTTCAATTATCAAATAGTCGCCTTTGCTGGCTACCTCTGTTTTCATTGCAAGCATAACTAATTCATTGCCATTTTTCGACAGGATCTTCATACCGGGATTGACCCAAGTAAAGTTTTCCGGATATCGTCACAGACAAGCTCTATGACATCACAGTTGCTTAATACGTGACCCTTAAGACAGGATATCTCTGTGTTAGTGAAAATAGAGATATGGTGTGCAAGTTGCAATGTTTCAGGATAGCCATGCACCATCGAGTCATTTCCAAGTAATTTTCCAAGTGATTCATCTTTATCATAATTAGGAGTAACAACATCAACACGCAATATAGGGCTATTGTTACTGCTAAATTTTACAAGAAGGCTATTACCCATCGTATTTCGAACCAAGCTTTTCACGATTAAGTCAACATCCATGTATGCTGGAACTCGGATCTTTGTAAGAGGATTTGAGATCCTATCCAGAATCTTAAATCTTGTATTCTTGCTGATTCCAATCATGGAATTTTGTTGGAGAGAGCAATTTTCTGCGACGGTTTTAATGTTCTGACTTCTGTCCTCTAACAACGATGACTTCAATGGTCCATCGACAAGGAGTATAGATTTACTGAGGCGTCTGGAAAGTTTCATTTGGATTGCTCTCTCAACGCGTAACCTGATCATTCGTTTTGCAAAATCACTGTCTGCTAAGATAAGTTTAGCTAACCTGTGATCAATTTCAGAATTTCTAATAGTTTGCTCACTCAAGTAAAATAGAATTGGACCAATTTTGAAATGCATTAGCGCATGACCGCCTATAGAAATTGCAACTCCACTCTTCACACCATAAAGGGAACCCTCTTCAGTATCAGCAATTTGGATCGTGCTAGAATCGATTGCAGATACCATAGTATTACCCACAATTGGCTGAATGGTTGTCATCGGCGTTGTACAATAAGGACTCGCCTTGATTCCCCAGCCCTCAACCGGCAGAAGATTTTTCGCATCTCTAGCAAACATGATCTTTTTCCCTTTAAGTGCATCCTTTATGTTGGGCGATAAACCCTGGTTTAAGGATCGTTCAAATATACACTCAAATTCATTAGGGTTGATTCCACATGTTCGAAGGTTTAATTGTCCAATCATGTTGTTCAACAATATAATTTTAATCTTCTTTATTAATGTTGTGCATCATGTTCAATATGTTCAGCAACAAGTTTATCTGACGGCAAATTGTGAAGCTTATATATTCCTCTTATGAGCGAATCATTAACATCCTCCTCAAATGAAGTCAAGATTAAATTAAAACATCGTGACTGGGAGGTTGAAATAACCTGTATTGAGAGTAAGGTTAAACAGGTAGTAGAAGATGTTCTTTCTGGTATCGATATATCTACAACTGTTACTCAAGATTTGAATACTCAGATTGCCGAATTTCAAAGAGAGATTAACTCTTTAAAAATGCAGATTAACCCAAAGGACATATATCAAACGCACAATGTAAATCTGATAGAGACGCGGCGCATTGATATGCCAAGGGGAGGAACAACCTGTAGAGGCATACTTGAAAAACTATGGTATGAAGGGTATTTTGGTACAGAAAAGCCGCTAGGAGAAGTTCATGAGGAGTTGTCAAGACGTGGATACAACTACGACAGGACCGCCGTATCCCATTCACTTACAGATATGGTAAGGGAAAGTATTCTAACCAGGATTGGAACAATGAGAAACTACCGCTATACTCAAAAGAGACCACCCTCTGAGTCACCATTATGATGGTGTTATAGAAGACACTGGTTTCGTTCTTTTTATGATAGTAGAGTTCAACCAGTGGATCCCAGATGTAGTAATCCTATAAGCGACTGGGGATCCGATTCCGTCCTTTGTAGTAGCTCTCACCACATGTCCTGCCTTTACCAACTCAGATAGTCTTGAGCTAGCTGATTTTGGATTGAGAGACGTACTAGATTGAATTTCAGACACTTGCATTGCATCATCTGGAACCTTGCCAATATCTTTTGCGATTTTTGATGCTACCAGTTGCAATGCAACCATTTCTTTATCAGAGAGCTTCTTCAATCCTGATTCATTTAAATCTGGAATTACTCTTGGACCCTCCGGAGTTATTTTAATTAGATTTGCATATATCTCAATAAGCTCAGTAGCCGCATAATTTAAAGAAATCTTTCTTGCCAGATCTATTGTTGGAACCTGTTTAGCTATGAAGGTAATGACGGATGTTAGGACCGAATCCACAGAGCCATTGAATTGTACCCTTACGTCTCCAATCGTTATAGATACGTTAATATTCATAGTATTTTTATCATTTTCAGACATTTTATCACCCAATGAGATGAAGGTTATTAACAGCTCCTCCTATATTCCAACTACAACTGTGGTTACGTTATATACACGTTCTTCTTTTAAAAGGAAAGTAACAGATAAACGTAGAGGAATTCTTTCAATACCCACAATCTTTCCTGATTCAATCATATTGACAATCTCAAATATCAGATTATTAGTAAACAATCTTTTATAAAATCTTTTTTAACTATTTGTGTACGTTATTGAAATCGAACGAAATAATTGTATAACAATCTCTTGCATAAGGCCACGAGTATTTTTAGGATCCCAAGGAGTAATACGGCTATTAAAAATGATTATATGCTAAATTCAGCTATTTCAGATTAAGTAACCGCAAACACAATATAGAAGATAAAATCGTAAACTATCTATACTTGGTGTTAGCAAATTAAATCTTCAATTTCAGAAAAAATTCAAACGTATTACTCTTATATGAACTCTATTGTTGTAATGCATGATTTCTTTCTTGACAGGATTATAAAGTTAAAATCAAGGGAGGGATTTATTGACACATTAACTGAAAAGACGAAGTTTGGTGGCGGTAGTATCCGTGGCATTCCTACTGTTGATATCAAAGGAGGTAATGCGGTAAATATTGCATACTGTCTTGCTAGACTGGGTGTAAGGGTCACTCTTTTTACAATTTCAGATCAAATTGGTACATCTATGCTTAAACAGATGTTTTCAAAATTTGGAGAAAATGCAGATCTGCATATTATAAATGGAAAACATGGCCTTACTACGGCATTTGAATTTCTTAATGAAAAAAACGTTAAAGCAAATGTAATGGTAAGTGACATTGGAGATAATGTAAATTTTGGTCCTGATCGGATTAATTCTGAAGATGACATAGAAATTTTGAGATATGCTGATGCGGTAGTTGTTGTGAATTGGGCTAGCAATTCGAAGGGAACTCAACTAATCGAACATGTTTTCAAAAACTCACCAAAAGCTCTTCACTTTATTGATCCTGCAGATATTGAAATTAGAAGAAAAGAATTTTATGATTTATTATCAACTATGAGCGATATTATTGATATTCTGAGCTTGAATGAAAATGAATGCAATTCTCTTGCCTATGCTGCAGGCTTGGATACCCTCATACCATCAAACAATTATAATTCGGCAGAGGTGAAAAATGCCGCAGCGATACTTGCAGAGAAAATTGGAGTCACCGTTGATCTGCACACGAGAATAGGTGCCGCATGGTCTAACGGTAAAGAAACTGTATTTGCTAATGCAATCAATGTTGAAACAAAAACCCTAACTGGCGCTGGTGATTCTTGGGATGCCGCAGATATAATAGGATATTTGGCTGGATTCGATGCAATGGAACGATTAGTATTTTCCAATGCGTATGCTTCACTTTATATGGGAAATCCTTATGCAGAGCCAGCAAGTGTTAAAGATGTTTTTGAATTCTTAAAAAATTTGGATATTTAATTAAAATTGCATATTGAATTAATTGTTAATGGCATGGCCGGAAAGCCAAAGGACAAAAGTAGCTTTATAGATCAGTTAATACAATACTTAGCAGACTAGATGTGTAATAAAGCGTGTCGTTCTTAAAATATCGGCTACTGAGAATAAGAAGGATAACTAAAAACAAGGTCTACGTTCTATTACGTTACCTTTTATTTTTATATTTTAAGTTTAAGATTAAGCTCGGCTGGTATTGACAAACATCTGCATTGTGTAGATTTAACTTTTATTTCACACATCCTTCTTGTTTTAAAGACGCTCATTGCGGTTCTATTGTTGCGGGTGGTTTGCTTGAAACAGCATAGGTAACCCATGTCACACCTTCGACCTCGTTTGTAATTCTATCGCTAATCTTTTCAATTAATTCATAAGGTAGTCTGGTCCAGTCAGCAGTCATTGCATCAAAAGAATCTATGATCCGAATTATTACAATCTTGCCATAAACACGCTTGTCACCCAAGACTCCGACTGCCTTGTCATCGCCTACTGCCGCATACGCTTGCCATACTTTATTATATAAGTCAGCCGCCTCCAATTCTTCTTCTACGATCTTACTTGCATCTTTGGAAATACGTAACTTTTTGGCAGTCACTTCTCCAATTATTCTAACCGCTAAACCGGGACCCGGATAGGGATGTCTCTTTAAGAATTCATTTGGGACATGAAGCAATTTTGCAACCTCTCGAACTTCATCTTTGTATAAACTACTCAATGGTTCTAGGACTCTTAAATTGAGCCATTTTGGAAGACCGCCGACGTTATGATGAGTTTTAATTATTGCTGCTGGCCCCTTTGAAACCCCACTTTCAATCACATCAGGATAGAGAGTTCCTTGTGCAAGCCACTGAAATGGTCCATTCTTTTTTGCAACATTCACGAATACGTTTGCAAATTCTTCGCCTATCACCTTGCGTTTCTTCTCGGGATCGCTGACTCCTTTTAATCTCTGAAAAAACTGTTTCGCTGCGTCAACATAAATTACCTGAATTCCTAGCCGATTTTTGAAAAGTTGCATGACTAATTTTTCTTCATCATGTCTTAACAATCCATGGTTGACAAACACACAATGTAAATTATCGCCTATAGCCTTGTGTAACAAGGCTGCGACAGTAGTAGAATCAATTCCTCCGCTTACCGCACAAAGAACTTTATCATTTCGAACCTCCTTTTGAATATTCTCTGTAGTCATTTCTATGAAACTCTCCATATTCCAGGTAGGTTTTGCGCTACTGATATTCTGAGAAAAATTCTTCAAGATCTCAGTTCCCTTGTCTGTATGAATCACCTCTGGATGAAATTGAATTCCATAGAATTTTCTTTCCTGATCCCCTATTGCAGCTGAGAAGGAGTTATTTGTATGGCCTAATATTTTGAAGCCTTCTGGTATCTTCTCTGCAGTGTCGCCGTGGCTCATCCAACATTTTGTTTTACTATCTAACCGGTTAAATAGATCAGATTTGTCATCAATAATTAGATCAGCACGTCCGTATTCTCTGCTTATCGATTTTTTGATCTTTCCCCCGAAATTATCTACAATCAATTGATGACCATAACAAATTCCTAAAATTGGATATCCCAATTGGAAGATCTCCCGGTCAGGTTTTGGTGAACCTTTTGAATAAACACTTGCAGGACCGCCAGAGAAAATTATCCCCTTTGGCCCTATCTCCTTGATTACTTTGGCTGGTGTGTTGTAAGGTAAAAGCTCACAATACACATTCCCTTCACGTATCCTCCTGCATATTAAGTGACTATACTGAGAACCAAAATCTAGGACTGCTATTTTGTCCATGTTATCATCTTATCTGCCAATCTTTTCCATCATCCTTGTAAAAACCCAAGTAGACGTATTAAATATCTCAGTAAGCCGTTCAATTTCTCTGTAATTGTTTATAACAATTCTTTTAATTAAACCACTACTGTCTTCTTCGATCTGATAATTGAATGAGTCCGACTCTTCAATTTGACTGTTCCTTACTTTTTCCGTATCCTTCGTTTTCATCCCTTCCAAAATTCTATTTAAGAAGAATGACTTGAAAGGCGGGGTATTAATATTGAGATCAATCCCTTCTGCGGGAGAAATTTCGATACTGCGCGGCGATATTTCAGCGTTGGCCAGTAACATATTGTCTTTAAGTCGTTTTAATGGCTTGGTTTCTCTGGATTTTATTGCATCGGTTTGTTGACCGTCAATAGCAAAACTCTCTGTGTTGTCGTTACTGGCATCCGCTGTCGCACTCTCCTGTCTCAAAGGGGTTGAAATTTTTGTGGAAGTATTATTAGATGTCTTTGCTCTTGGTAATAGAGTAGATGAAGAACCAAGACTAGAAGCAGCTTTAAAGCTACCCTGTTTTAAAAGGCTATCGATAAGTGAAAGAATAATACGCAACCTTTCAACTTCATCTTGTTTGTCAGAAATTTGTTTGATGAGCCATTCACGTATTTCAGCAGCACTTCTGACATCATCTTCAGAATAATTGGACATTTGCAGTTCACCTTTACATAAAATGATATAATAATTTTTCAGACCGGTATAAAGAAGGTAATAGAGAACACCTACGGCACCAAAACCTATTTCCTATGAAGGAAACAGCCAACTTAATTAAGTTGTTGATGTGGGTTTATGAGGTCATTAGCTGAAATAAAAATTAAGCACAATGATATACATAGATCGGTAAAAAATAAGGCTAAACTATTGAATATGCTACTGCGTTTTTTGTGCATGAGCAGTTTCGCAAAGATACTCCATAATATAAGGAAGTTATTGTCAGAATACCTTTTATTTCTCCAGCAGCGAGTTTCTTTGCTTCCTATAATTGCAACAGAATCTTGTGGCTTATTCATGCTTCGATGCCACCAAATTATACAATATCATTTTATTTTTCTTTTCGCGTTAAACCATTAATATAGCCTGTCTCAAGCATAAGGAGGGCATACAAAATATTTGCTATATGCGTTAGTACTATAGAATTAGCTACAAGATCACCTTGAACATTTGTTTCAGTTCTGTATGTTATTTCAGTAGAGTCCTCGCTCGATATTTTTAATTTGAAGGTTTCTTTGATCTGAAACTGTCCATCATTAGTCATTGTAGTAAATTCCACTTCATTATTCTTCTTATCTCCTGATAGAGTTCTTGTAACTCCAGTAAAGAATTCAGGAAAGAGCCGTTCTAAGCGCCTATCTTTAAGAGAACGATAGATCACATCAGATGGAACGCGCAGAGAAACTGATTTGAAGATTAATGACATCTCTTCTAATTTTATCATGCTGAGGTAGATAAGTATGAGACAGTCACAATTTGCTGAGCAAATTGTGACTGTAAAAATTAACACTAGCGTTGCGGCATAGCAAAGGCAATTGGCGATATTGTGCTCACAGGTTTGTACGGCTATAGATTATACAGAGGACCGTAGTAAAGGGATATTTGATGGTGATTGGCAATTTGTTTTAATATGGATACACTTCCTAAAATACAACCGCTGGGTTGAAGATCAAGCGTAATAGTTAGAAGTATCTAAACAATTTGTATATTCTATATGCTGCGCCACGTATCTCTGATGAGCTGCTGTTTCCCTAGTAGCAATATTGCTGCTAATGTCTTAAGAGTATTAGAATTTAAAGATTTATCTTCTCTTCAACGTATAGCTTTTTGGTAGAAGACATACTATAATCATCGATTTTAACATCTCAGTTTTGCTTCTTACCTGTTAATCAATATCCTGCTTCCGCTTGCATTACATTAATTCAATTATTCTCCTCGATTATAAAACGGTTGAATCCTTTAATTGGCCTATTAGATGTATCGTAAAGCTGCGAACGAGATCGTTTCGCAAGCATCTCTAACAAACGCTTACCAGCTCTCATTTTTTTCTTTTTTAAGTCTATATCGGCTATTATTTCTTTTGAATACTTGCCAATATTATTATCCAGTTCCATTCCTACAAGAATGATTTCTTTGGCTCCAAATTCCTCTGCCAAAAAAACACATCTGTCACCGTCAGTAAAACCTCCAAAGTTATAGACGTTTTCAACAGGCATTACCTGTGTTGATCCAATAAGATGTCTGAATTTTGGGACTAGTTTTTTCAATTCGTTGATATTATCCCCATGGGCATGAACAACTAATGTTGCTCCGATTCTCTCTGCCTTTCGTAAAAATGATGGATTGCCATCCAAATCTGTGACAACGATATTTGGTTTGATGTTTCTTTCAATCAGAGCTTGCACTGAACCATTTGCAACTACATTTACAAAATTGGCATTCATTTCTATAAATTCGATATTCTTTTCCAAGCTAGGTCCTGCTGCTATAACCATTACCCGTTTTCCTGCAATTTTTCTTTGCAATACCATTGTATCCAAGGCTTTTCTCTTGATCATTCTAGATAACATATTTGCGGCTTCCTGATCCTTCTGAGTACTATAGCCAAATTGCCACCTAATGTTCTGATAATAAGGGAACCAATCTATGAACTTCATTCTAAGAACTACACACAGTGTTCTTTTGATATGACCTATAAAACATTTAGTATTGACGAACACCCCAGAACATGTTTCTTATCATAAACAATCATGTTTTCTATAAACGATTGCTATGGAAAAATACAGGAATTAAAATGGTTTTACTCCATATCCATTCCGCCCATTCCTCCCATTCCTCCCATTCCGCCTCCCGGAGGAGGAGAAGGCGTTTTAGATTTGCTTGAGGCTATTACATCGTCTATTCTCAGGAGCATACAAGCGGCTTCAGTGGCAGACTTTATAATTTGTTCCTTGACAATGACTGGCTCTAGCACGTTCTGTTTGAACATGTCAGCAACTACGGTGTTTCTAACGTCAACACCAATCCATTTCGAACCTTTGCTCCCTTTTGCTCTTAATTCTGTCATAGTATCAATAGGGTCCATACCCGCGTTTTCCGCTAGACCCAATGGAATAGAGTCAAGTGCTTCGGCAAACTTTTGAACTGCCAATTGTGCTCTTCCCTCTAAATTACCTGACCATTGTTTCAATTCATTTGCAATAAATGCTTCTGTAGAACCGCCCCCAGCAACTATTTCAGGTTTTTCAAGGACATCTTTAGTTACCATTAAGGCGTCATGTACAGAGCGGTCAGCTTCGTCAACTACTCGTTGTGATCCACCTCTTATAAGAACAGTAACTGCTTTCGGGTTCTTGCATCCTTCAATGAATACCCATTTGTCAGTCTCTACTTTGCGTTCTTCCACTAACTCAGCAGAACCGAGATCTTTGTCAGTCAGATCATCTAAATTATTTACTATCCTGGCTCCAGTTGCTTTAGTTAACTTGAACATATCGCTTTCCTTTACACGCCGTACCACTAGGACACCTTCCTTTGCAAGATAGTGTTGTGCTATGTCATCGATACCCTTCTGACACAGTACAACATTAGCACCTGCTGATATTATTTTATCAACCATAGACCTAAGCATCTTGTTCTCTTCATCCAAAAACATTTGCATCTGTTGGGGGTCATTAATACGTATTTCAGCACTCATTTCCGTCTTCTCGATTTCAAGCGCAGAATTGAGTAATGCTATTCTAGCTCCTTCAACTCTCTTGGGCATACCTGCATGAACAACTTCCTTGTCAAGTACTATACCCTTTATCAGTTTTGTATCGCCCATGGATCCGCCTGCTTTCTTTTCGACCTTTATATTGTCTAGATCGATCTTCAAACCTTCATGATCTCCGATTTTTTCAGCTACTTGTTTTGTAGAATCAACGACTATTTGACTTAAAGATGGGCTATCGTCAGAAACTAGTTTAGAATCCATACTTGTCCTAGCAATCTTGTGCAACTGTTGCTTATCATTTACGTCTACTTTGACTGCGAGCTTTTGCAATATTTTGAGTGCTTGCTCAGATGCAGCTGTATAGCCGTCCACTATTACCGATGGATGGACGTCTTTATTGATTAACTCTTCAGCTTTTGCTAATAATGCACCTGTAAAAACAACAGAAGAGGTTGTTCCATCGCCAACTTCATTATCAACAGACTTTGCGACTTCAACCATCATTTTAGCCGCTGGGTGCTGAACATCAATTTCCTTCAAAATAGTTGCGCCATCATTTGTAATTGTAACGTCACCCAGACTGTCAACTAGCATTTTATCCATCCCACGTGGACCAAGACTAGTCTTCACAATCTCTGCGATCAGCTTGGCAGCAGTAATATTGTTTTTTTGTGCGTCCCTGCCCTTGCTTTCTTTAGTTCCTTCTCTTAAAATTAATACTGGCATTCCGCCAGCGGTAGTTTGAACTGATGCCATCTCATATCACCTAGTAGAATATTACATGTTTTCTAATGCCTCTTTTATAGTTTTACACCCTAGTTTGCATTTCTAATTGTTTTTGCTTTTCAATGAATCTAGTTCTAAACTTAGGTATATTGATTACAAACCTTTCATGTCTTCCATCTCCAATCTTTTCTATTCTGTCAGATGCCTCAATATCAAACATAACTCGTCTCCCATTTACTAAAACAACTTTGGCTTTGAGAAACACTTCAGCTCCAACAGGCGTGGCAGCCAAGTGTTTAATTTCCACAAATGTTCCGACAGAATCCCATTCCCTATCAATTATAAATTGCTCTTTAAGAAGTAGCCTGCAAGTTTCTTCCATTTCAGAAATCATTGAAGGTGTTGAAAAGACATTCTCGCCTTCCCAAAGAAAACTTGTTGACTGATTTGACTTGATCATAATTTTCCTCTCCTTTGTCGCACCGACTTTAGCTGTTAGAATCATCTTTATATTGAATGAAGAAAAGATCCTTTTAGGCTTTCTTCTTAGGAGATTTAGTCTTGTTTTTTTAACATAAACATCTCTTAAATCATGCTTCTTTTAGTTGAGTGATTACCTGTATTTCTTGTAGGGAGTTTAAGATAGATAATCTGTGTTTTTGCCTATCTACTATGATTCAAGGTAAGCATAAAGAATAGATAATAAATCAAGTAATAGCATACTAATATTTCATATACATGCTCGATAGAGTATTTCAATTGGATGGGGCCGTTGTCTAGCTTGGTATGATGCCAGCCTCGGGCGCTGGAGGACGCCGGTTCAAATCCGGCCGGCCCCACTACGTCAAATCTCAATGACAACCAATAGAGATTAAATCACTTACATCGAGCACAAAAAGCTTGGTAGAGGCAGGACATCATGCCATATATATTATTAAAACCTTAAGACTTTATGTAAGAGACCCTGTAAGTATTTAGAGGTAGATAAAATGAACCTCATCAATACAATATTTTGAGTTATACGGCTATAGGAGTCTTTTAATTTCTGGCTCTTCATATATAGGTTTCATGAGCAAGGTATCCAAATCTAGTTAGGTATAAGGTAGATAGAGATCTGCCTATTCTTTGACCATCTTTTAGATTTAAATTATCCTAAAGCATTCAACACTTCAATGTCGGAAGCACAACCACAACAGAATCAACAGGTACAGAAAGAAGGAACTCATGACGCAATATACATAGGAAAGAAGCCTCTTATGGCATATGTCACATCGACACTCATTCAATTAGCCAACCAGCCTTCAGTGACAATCAAGGCAAGAGGTTTGAGCATCGGAAGGGCAGTAGACGTTTCACAGATCATCCTAAAAAGAATGGAGAATGCAGGTTACAAGATAGGCGACGTAAGAATTGGCTCCGAAACTGTTCAATCAGAGGATGGTAGAACTCGAAACGTTTCTACGATCGAAATCGAAGTAAAGAGAAGCTCATGAGGGCTCTCTGATACTTTTTGTTATTTATATATCCGATGTTTTTGATTTAAAAATTGAGAAGATACGCTGCCATCTATCTCGGACACTTGAATCCACTGACAAAGGCTCATAAGGATGTCATCTCGTTTCTACAAAAGGATTATAATGTATATGTTTTCCCTGTAAGATTTTTGAAAGGTAACAAAGAGATCAACACAAGAAGCTTTCCATTTCCTTATAAAATAAGAAAAGCAATGATAGAATCTGTCCTTGATAGCAATGATAACATTAAAATCTTGCCGGACTACACATTCTTTTCTCCATTTATAAAATATCTGCCACCTATACTATCTCCATATTCATGGATGTTACGAAACCAAATAGTCAATAATATTCAGGAAGAAGCATTCTTTGCATATACTGGCGATAAAATAGAAAGGTTCGCACTAAAAGTGTATAGGCTGCATCCCATCAAAGCAAGACGACGAAAAATATCATCCTCCATTGTAAAACAAATGCTTTATAGCCAAGTAACTGAAGGGCGACAATCCCACTGGCAAGATAATGTACCGGCAAAAGTTATTGATCTGATTAAAGATAACTGGGAAATCATAGAAAAATTCGCAAGATCACCTGATCTGACATTGAAAACAATGGGAATAAAATTCCCTAGGGACGGCTTTATCTAGTTTAGAAGATTTTTATAAGCCATAAACCGACTTGCAATTAAATGAGAACAAAAGGTGCAGAATTCATCTGGTTTGACGGTAGATTTGTGAAGTGGGAAGAAGCAACGATTCCTGTTATGAGTCACGTTTTACATTATGGTACATCCGTCTTCGAAGGGATTCGTGCATACTTTGCAAAAAATAACCTCTATATATTTAGACTAAGAGATCATATGGAAAGACTTCATCGTTCTGCAAGAGTTTATTCGTTTGCTCTAAATTATTCGGCAAAGGAACTATGTGATGCTACAATAGATTTACTAAGGAGGGTCAGCATTAAAGAATCATGTTACATAAGGCCTTTGACGTTTGTAGGGATACATGGTATAGATCTTAATATTACAAAAGACTCTCCTACCCATACAGTAATTATAATTTTTCCTTTTGCGAAATACTTTAAAGGGGAAGGGATCAAAGCATGTGTTTCTTCTTGGCGTAGAATTCATGATACATCAACCCCGCCTATGGCTAAAGCTGCTGGGAATTACCTTAATTCAATACTAGCGACTCAAGAGAGCAGAAACAATGGATATAACGAATCGATTTTGCTTGATACGGAAGGCAATGTCAGCGAGGCAGCAGGAGAGAATATTTTTATAGTTAGGAATAAAAAGATTTACACCCCATTTACTGCATTTTCAGTATTGGAAGGAATTACACGGGATAGTGCAATGACTATTGCAAGAAATATGGGGTATGAGTTGGCTGAGCGACCCATTGTCCGAACCGAACTATATATGGCAGACGAAGTCTTTCTAACAGGAACTGCCGCTGAGATTATTGCTGTTACAAATATCGATGGTATTCAGATAGGTGACGGGAGAGAAGGACCAGTAACGAGAAGTATCCGGGAGATGTATACAAAAATTGTATCTGCAGAAATTAAAGACTATCTTGGCTGGTTAACGCCAGTATGGTAGCCATAGGTTCCAAGCTTAGGCTGGCTATAATAGGTGTCGGTGGATGGGGCAAGAACCATGCGAGGGTCCTTCATGACCTCGGTGTTCTGTCAGCTATCTGTGATATGGATGAGCTGCGCGCTAAAGAATTGGCTGATAGATATGATGTAAAATCGTATAATTCTGTTGATGAAATGCTCAAGGGAGAAACAAAATTGGATGCCTGTCTCATATGTACTCCTACCAACACCCATTTTGTATTTGCAAAAAAAATAATGGAAAGAGGAATTAATGTTTTTGTTGAAAAACCACTCTCTTTTTCTTCTAGAGAGTGTGAAGAGATGATAAAGGAATCTGAAAAGAAAAAACTGATTTTAACATCGGGTTACATAGAGAGGTTTAATCCTGCAGTTCAGGATGTTAAGCGACTTATTGACGGCAAAATGTATGGAGATTTATTAATGATGGAATTTCATAGGGAAAATAGAATGCCGTTGCACGTGAAGGATGTCGGTATAATTTATGACACTTCTGTCCACGACATTGACACAGCAATGTTTCTGTTTGATTGCAGACCTCATGTTGTTTTTGCACGTGCTGGTAAAAAATTCCACGTATATGAAGACTTCGCAACTATCATGCTTGGATTTAATGACCAGCGGGTAGCGATTATTGCATCAAATTGGATCACTCCACAAAGAGTTAGAAGATTTAGTGCTGTGTGTACTGATGGAATAATTACGGGCGATTTCATTACCCAAGAAATCAAAATTGATCATGGAGAAGCTACAATAATCCCACGTCGGCAGCAATTTCACGAACCTCTTACATTAGAATTAAAAAGTTTTCTTGATGCCATAGAGGGAAAGATTAGCAGGCCGGTGGTATCGGCAACTGATGCTACTAACGTTACCAAAGTAGCAGAAGCAGCACTTTTATCTAACAATACTGGATCTCCTGTTTATCTGGATCTGAAATAGACAATGAGAAAATCTATGCTTGATCTACTTGCTTGTCCTATTGATAAGCACTATCCGCTAGAATTGTTTGAAATCAGTATAAAAAGAGAAGATAATAATAATGACGATATAATAATAGGCGAAGGAATTTTGTTTTGCGCCAAATGTCACCGGTTCTATCCGATTATTGACGAGATACCGGTGTTATTACCTGATGAACTTCGTGAAAAGCAAAAGGATATTGACTTCCTGCAAAGATGGCAGAACAAAATACCAGCCAAAGTTATAAATCAAGGTAAGCCGTGGCACCTGTGAGAATATAGAGTAATGGTAAGCCAGGATTTTCATAATACCGACACAATAAATTATGTTTCATCAACTGCAAAGATTGGTAAAAATGTAAAGATTTGGCACTTTGCCTATGTTGGTGATCAAACTGAAATTAAAGACAATGTAATGGTAGGCTCCCTAACACATATCGATTACAAAGTAAAAATTGGTGAAAACACAAGGATAGAAGGCTCAGTATACATTCCTCCACTAACAATTATTGGCGGGAATGTTTTCATTGGTCCAGGTGCCACTTTTACAAATGATCCCTATCCTATGAGTCCAAGAATGGCTGGAATTATAGTAGAGGACGGAGTTATCATTGGTAGTAGGGCAGTAATAAAACCAGGAGTGAGAATAGGACAAAACAGTGTAGTCGCAATGGCGGCAGTAGTAACAAGAGATGTCCCTCCGGACGTAGTTGTCATGGGACATCCTGCTAGGATAAAATATTCTAGGACAGAGTATAACAAGAAACAAGCAGCGTGGAATTTGTCTATGTGATTGCCCTCTCAGCAGCGGATAATGTGAATTAAAAAATCGGAGAGATGTGTTTCCCGTGTTGTTAATAGTGAAATATTGAACTATACAATTTACTTCCAATCAACCGATGGTTTCGCATATGGGATTTGCTTTCATTAAAATGCAGTCCGGGATTTGTTTATTTTTAGATGAAATCTTGGCGAAGTCGTTCTTGGTGCATGCAAGTGCTATCGTAGTTTTATCTACAGGATATATATCAAGACTTGGACCTTCCTGACGTTCCACATCGCCAATATAATCTTTTAATTTTGTTTCAAGGGAAGATAGTAACTCAATTTTGTCTCCCCTCATTTCGTTAGGATCCAGCGTCCATGCAATAGATACTTTTGTTCGACTCGCCTTTAGGTCACGTTTCTTTAGTATGCTCCGAATTTCATCTATCATATGTTTTATATAGCCTTCAATGGCTTTGATGGTGCCGTTAACAAGATACATCAAAGGCCCAGCTCCACCAAGTGAAGAGCCTATAGCCCTAAGATCATACAGGCCATTCGCTACATCATCTACATAAATATCCCTAAATGAGTGGTGCATTAACTCCTTACTTATCTCACTGTTCGGGACATGTTTACAGATTTCTAAAATGCTTGCCATACTACTGTAATGTCCTAATATTTTGATGGAATGTACAAACTCAGCCGAAAAAATGTCAATAAAACTTAGTTTGCGTCTGACATCTGGGTCGTATAGCATTCTAGATATCTGTACATCCTGTTTTGATTTGAAAGAACCCACCAGAATTTCAGAACTAGAAGCGACATTTGAGTTACATTGAGGCATATAATAATAGAAAACATCCTTACCAACTGACAAACCTGTTACATGCTCTATCAATGCAATGTTTTCATTATTGCCTCCGATGCCAGTAGGCAGAGCATAAATCACTGAAGTTCCTCTTTTCAAGACCCTGATCGCATCTCTGAACTTGGATGTAACATCACTCTTTACATCTTGTCCAATCTTCCTAATCCTTGGTGCAAAAAAAACATAAGATGCGTCTTTAATTGCGATATCAATTGGCTCAAGAGCAAGCAATGGCTCATCCTCTATTAAGGAGCTAACATTAGGATATGTCCGCGCAATATCTGGTTTTAGTTTTATAGCCATTCGAGCAGATTCGTCAATTAACGAAACTCTTGATCCTTTGACTGCAATAGAAGATGCAATGCTGTATCCTTCTGTGCTTAATCCATATACAGCTGTTGATGGCAATCCAGTACTCAAAGTCACTACTGAGCCTCCTTGCTAGGCATCTCTAATAATCCATCCTTACGCTATCTAAAAGAGGGTTAAAGAAAAGTTTTTTCTATCAAAATTTGTTTATTTATTACCATTGAAAATCTGGTTTGATATTTTAACACCAAAGCAGGTAATGTTTTTTAAGCCTGTTGTAGATTTGCTCCGTGAGGATGGTCATGAATTACTTTGTACATCTAGGGATTACAGGGAGGCAGTACAATTAGCAAGAATCAAGCACTTCGATCTAAAGATTATCGGAAGACATGGGGGAGCTGGAAAGTATGAAAAGCTATATGAAAGTACAGATAGAATATTTAAATTAGCTGATATAATAAAGCGGTTTGAACCTGATACGGCAGTTACATTCTCATCTCCAGAAGGGTCAAGGATCGCATTTGGACTCGGAATAAGACATATTGGGCTGAATGATTCGCCTCATGCGGAGTCCGTCGCAAAACTTACAATACCTCTGATGAATCATCTGTTCTGTCCTTGGGTTATCCCATATAATGCTTGGTTTGGATTCGGAATTTCAAAGAATAAGATTACAAAATATAGAGCATTGGACCCTGCTGCCTGGCTCAAACGATATCCAATGTCTTCACCGGCGCTGCCATCTGCTGTAACAGATAATCTCGAACTTGATGGACAGAAAAGGATTGTTTTGATAAGACTCGAAGAAGCAAAAGCTTCCTATATTGCAGACAGGAAGTTAGGAAGCACAATTTTTATGATTGATGCACTTGTGAAAGATTTGTCCGAATCGGCTAACATAATTATTCTTTGCAGATATCAGGACCAGCTAAAGGAGATTGCAGAAAGGTATGAAGGAAGGGCCCATGTAATACAAAACGTAATTGATGGAACGTTATTGATCTCCTTGGCAAATGTATTTATAGGAGCAGGCGGTACGATGACAGCAGAGGCATCTCTTCTAGGAAAGCCTACTATTTCCATTGCTCCGCTTCACTTTTACGTTGAGAAATATCTTCTTTCTACGGGTTTGGTACAGAGAGCCTGCACCTCGAACGATCTACTTCGATTGACCAAGAAGATGATTATAGACAAGAAATACGCTGAAAAACAGAAAAAGAAAGCCAAGTACATCCTTGATGAGATGGATGATCCCGTAGACACAATACACTCATTTCTAGAAGGTCTTGAGTAAGATTATAAAGATAGTAAAATGTATACGGAAATATACCCGGGAGCCCGGTGGAGGAATAAAAGATTCCGCCGACTGTAGTGGCCAAGCATAGAGGCCTTTGGAGCCTTTGACCCCAGTTCGAATCTGGGCCGGGCTATCTTTTTGACTTCAGGGTATTCGACAAGATATACATACTACTAGGTACGGCAAACAATTTGCATCATAATAAAAGAACTGACTGAAAAGCTCGAGATCCGGCGATGTTATTCATACCATTGACGAATTAACGGAAAGTCTAAGATTTCGAATTTTGAAGTATTTCAAAATTACAAGTGATGATAGTTTTATCAAATACCTTTCCGCATTCTGTAACAAACGGTTAGTATGACTCGAAAGGAGCTACCAAAGTATGACATTGGCGTACAAAGTGATTAAAGTATTGTCAACCTGCAAAGTTGACTACTCATATACGACATAGTTAAGCACTCAGATAGTCTTCTGTGGTTTTTGCAAGGTTATCGAATGCTGCTGCTATACATCTCTTGCGTTTAGACACTCCTTCCCTATACCCGGCTAACTTACGATAGGAAAAACTAATCATATTATGCTGTTCTTTTGGGTTAGGTGATCCAGATGAGACTCGCAATTCAAGGGATCTGTTGGGAGACACTTCTCTTATAAGTTGCATCAGTTCTCCTGGTTGAAGATTGGATTCAATCTTTTTTAATACATCATCGATATCCTCTTCCTGCAACATATTAAATGCAATATTATTCTTACTTACAGCCTTTTCAACAAGAGCTCCAACAACTTTATGAGCGGAACGAAATGGTATTCCCTTCTTCACAACTAGCTGTTCTGCTATATCAATCGAGATGGCATAACTATTACTTGCTGCCTCCTGCATCCTCTCTTTGTGTATATAAAGTGACCTCACTAAGCCATTCATCATTTTTAAGGATTCAAGTGCGGCGGTTGACATTTTCCACAATGTTGGTTTCAAATTCTGCAGATCTCTGTTGTACCCTGATGGCAGGGATTTTACTGTTGACAATATTGTTACCAAACTTCCTATCATTAATGCTGCTTTCGATCTGATAATTTCCAACACATCAGGGTTCTTTTTTTGTGGCATTGCACTTGATGTTGAACTATATTTGTCAGCAATGTCGATATAGCCAAATTCGAATGTGGACCAAATTATAAAATCCTCTGCCATCCTACTTAATGTAACCATTAAGATAGAAAGCGCTGAAACAAATTCTATGATCGAATCACGAGAAGAGGTGGCATCAACGGAGTTTTTTATTAATCCATCAAAACCTAGTAGAAAAGCAGTTTTCTTCCTATCAATGTTAATACTTGATCCACCTATCGCACATGCGCCGAGAGGTGACTGGTTGATTCTTCCATATGAGATATAGAGTCTATCCATATCTCTGAAGAGGGCATCTATATATGATAAAAGAAAGTGAGAGAAACTTCCAATTTGCGCTTGTTGCAAATGTGTATACATTGGCATCACAGTTTCTGTATTTTCATTTGCTTTTTCTAAAAGTGAGTCAATTAAATCAATAATTGCAAGGCAAATACCATTAATCTCGTCTCTAACCTTCATTCGGATATCAAGTATTACCTGATCATTTCTGGAACGTGCAGTATGCATTTTCCCGCCTGAATCATTACCTGCTTGTTTTATTACAAATGCTTCAAGTGATTCATGAATATCCTCATAGCTACCAGCATACAGAACATCAGGATTTTTTTTTACTTCCTCTAACGCTTGAAGAATTTTCTTCAAATCTACCAGAGTCAAAAAGCCAATCTCATACAGCATAATGGAATGTGCTTCGCTACCGAATATATCATAAAGTAATATAACACTGTCCTCACACAGTGAAGACAGAAACTTGAATGCATCCTTGTCAAGCTCAATTCCAGATCTTGATCGATACACAAATAATGCAATAAGATGGCTTTATTTTAACATTTTATATAAAGAGATGAATTTCTCTTCTTGATGGATTTTCTCTCAGAACAACTAAAGCAATGCCTACTAAGCAGATTGATTAGCTAATAATTTTTACAAACACATTTGTACTTGTTTACAAACCAATTATCAAGCAGTCTTATTCTGGTTTATATCCGTAAAATTGCAGAATATAGTGTATCAACGGCTTTCTTGGAGCCTCACTCATCTTTTTCTGCAAGATATCTTTTATTATGCTTATGCTGCAGTTTATACATATGCATACATACAGAATAAGTAGTATATGCCGTTGAACGTCCATATACGGAAGAAGACATTAATATTGGCTGTGTTGGATTTACCCACTTTTTATGATTCTCTTCTGTCCCTCTGCAATAGTTAAATAGGATCATACAAATTTAATAATAATAATAAT
>DATDFS010000267.1:0-20589 GCA_036522495.1 Nitrososphaeraceae archaeon
TAAGGCATAATCTTAAATCCTTGAATATACATTAAATAATCATCCGATTAGCCAAAAGAGAAGAACGATCCATCATTCAGAATCTGCGCAATGGGTAAAGGCCTGTTGTGTCCATAGAAATGATGAGATGCCGTCATATGAAGATAATAGGTATATCTTCAATTCGAAAGAACTTGAGGAACTCCATGATGATATGGCGGTAAGGGAAAACCAAGAGGTGGCATTGGAACTTATTAAAAGCCATCTTAAAAGGAAAGCCACATGTCTTTGAGAGCTGGTCGGCGTTTATTATTATCCTTTTCAACAAATATAAAGGTCATGATTTATCCATCTGATAGTTTTTTGCTTCTCTCATATGCGCCGAAAATTGATAAAGCAATGATTCGGCTTATCAGAATTGCTCATGATATTCCGCCTCTTCATTTTGTCAATCATCGTTATCCTGCGGATTGCTTCAAATAGAGTAAGAGCTTCTGACTTGGTATGAGATTGTTCTATTATAACAAGATCCAATTGTCTGCTTATGATATTATCATAAATACAGACTATGTATTACGATGGTCAAAAGCAAAACTTCTATAAGATTAGATTAGATTGGCTACAATAAATGGAAACAACAAAATTATCTGCAACGTTGGCGATATTATTTGTAGTCATAACTTCAGTCTTAATTCCACTTCATCAAAGAGTTATGGCACAATTAACTTCCTCGACACTGCCAGCTTACCAGCCAGATACAATATTCAATATGGTCGACAATTCTGTAGTTCAGATTACTACGAGAAATCCGAATCTACAAACACAGAATGCTACCGAACTGGGTTCGGGTTTTATCTATGATAAGCAGGGGCACATTATCACCAATAACCATGTGGTCGACGGAGCCAAATTAGTAGATGTAACCTTCGTAGATGGCAGCCGGTACGTAGCAACAACGATAGGACGTGATGCTTATAGCGACATAGCAGTTCTGCAAATTGTAGGAAATCTTACTCATTCGCCCAAACCACTGATAATTGCGAACTCCTCCAAATTGAAAATTGGAGAACCCGTATTTGCTATCGGCCATCCGTTTGGGATTGAGAATACTATGACCGCTGGCATAATAGGTCAAACCAGATATTTGCTGTCAATCCCACAGCTCGGAGTATTTACGCCAGATGTAATTCAAACTGATGCTGCAATTAACCCAGGTAATTCTGGCGGTCCTTTGGTAAATACCAAGGGTGAGGTGATCGGGTTAATTATAGGTAGAATCATCTCAATTGGCGCGCCAGGACCTTATCCGGGATTAACCGTGGCAGCATCATCTAATACAATAACACGCATAGTTTCTCCACTAATTAGGACAGGAACATATACTCACCCTTATCTGGGCCTGGCTGGTATTACTCTTACTTCAAATCTAGCTGAAAGTATCGAAGGTTTAGCAAGAAATTTCAAAGGTATTCTAATAAGCTCAATTGTGAAGGATGGTCCTGCTGATACGGCTGGGATACAGGGCAGCACTGTTGACAAGTATGCTAAAACACACTGGGGTGACATAATAACTGCCGTTGACGGACATCATCTCGTACGAATTGAGGATCTGATATCATATATTGAAGAGCATAGATCTGTGGGCAACCAATTGACGTTGACTGTGTATAGGGAAGGGCAAATGTTTAATTTGAACACAACCCTTTCAGCACGACCACTTCAAAACGTGCAAAAATACTCCTCTCCTCCACTATAGATGTTGCTTCTTTCATTCTTCCATTTATTGTTTATTTGATTTCGCTCCTTCTTTTTAATTTGAAATTCTAGATCGGCAACTCTTAATTTAGAATCTGTATGTGATCTTGACTGCTGTTTACCTGAGCTATCAGTGTAAGATGAATCATTGCTATTACTGCTGCTCTTCGGAACGTGATTTTTACGAGGAGTTGGTTATCCAGATTCGTTTCGTCCTTCTGCTAATGGCGATGTATTACTTTCAATCGAATTACATTACCTTGTGAACAAGGTAATGGGAGGACTACTTGCTGTAGACGTAGATACTTTCCTTATATACAAATAGCTGAGCGCAGATATAACAGAAACTTGCCCTTATCGCATCTGTTCTTTTTGCGGATAATAATGCCTCTAAGCCGACTTATCAGAAGGAACGGAAGAAGTATGAGTCGAACTATATTTATACAATGTAATCGTTCGTTTGCTATGCTCAGCAGTAGATCAGGAATCGTGGACAGAAAGCCCGCAATCGCCTTTGAGCATACTTGGTTCAATTCTACTACAAAGGAAGTGTATTGATGCAAAAAGCTTTTCAATCAACATTAATTTCAACTTTCGTTTCAAAGCGGCTGGACATTATGTCGAATAGTAGTTTTTTGCTTATAGATACCAAGAATTTACTTTTAAAATCCCATATAAACAACGAGCATATCCCCGTCATCGTAATTTATCTAATATTTTTGTAATAGGCAGGTTTGACGATGAAAATATTTGATTCAATGCTTATTACTGACACTAAGGCAGAAAAGGAAGCTCAGATCTCTGTGGTGATTCCAGTACACAATCAGGAGAAAACAATATCTCTCTTACTATCGAATATTAAGGAGATTCTTAAGTCAACTATGCGAAGTTACGAGGTAGTCACGGTTAATGATGGCAGCTCTGATGATACATTCGGAGTTCTTCAGAAAGAACAAAATTTGGATCCATGTATAAAGGTTATTTCATATAATCCAAACAAAGGCAAAGGCTACGCTGTCAGGACTGGAGTTATGCAGTCATCTGGCAATATAGTAATATTTGTAGATGGCGATTTAGACATCTCCCATGGTAAGATGAATGATTATGTCAAGGAACTTGAAAATTGTGATCTAGTTATAGCATCAAAAAGACATCCACAGTCAAAGTTATATGCGCCTTTGTCTCGAAAATTTCTTAGCAGGATGTTTAATCTCTTGGTACGGATGGCTATTGGAATTAAAGTAAAAGATACTCAGTCAGGCTTGAAAGCTGGAAAAGGAGATGCCTTACGAGCAATTTTTAGAATCATGCTTGTCAAGCGTTATGCCTTTGACGTCGAACTACTTACTATTGCTACTGCGCTAAACTTGAACATCAAAGAGATGCCTATTGAGATAAGCCTTGAGCGTAGTTTCAAAGTACTGGATATTGCAAAAATGTTTTTAGATGTGGCAAGTATTGCATATAGGTACAGAATAAAGCGATGGTATCACAAACAAATAACGTTACTATCGGAACCAGAAAGTACCTGCTCTACAAGTGAAAAAAAATTGAATTTAGATGTCTACCGACTCACATGATATAATAGACTCGCCTAAAAAAATAGATTCAGATTCAATAGATAAGTTTGGCAGTCAAGGCACGTTACTTTTCCTTGATCTGTTGGTGTTTGCATTCGGTGGCTGGATTTATTGGCTGGCGATAGTCTCTAAAATCAGTCCATCTGAAGTAGGTCAGGTAACTGCGATTTATAGCCTTGTTGCCTTGATTTCTATACTAGCACAGTTGGGTTTAGAATACCCACTACTGAAGAGATCCTTTACTCAAAGACGTCAAATTCTTGTAACGGTACTCGCCATAGAATTAGTAATCACATTTGCTGTAGTACCTATTGTGCCGTACGTTATCAGCAATGTGTTTCAAAAATCATCACAAGGATTATTCAGATTCACCTGGATAGCCATTGGATACCTTATCGCTTCCTCGGTGGGCTTTGTCTCGCGTTTTGCATTACTGGGAATTTCCGAGGTAAAAAGTGTGTTAATAATTGATGTTATAGGCACTGGTACAAAATTTGTAGTAGGCTATGCTTTAATATCGATGGGATTTGGGGCTTTTGGTCTGCTTCTGTCATTTTTACTGCAAACTCTCGTAATAACTGGTGCTACTTTGGCTGTCGCAAGGAGAAGGGCATTTGGATTCAGACTATGCAATTTGAAATATGCTAAAGAGATCATTAGAGATGGACTTGTCAATACACCGTCTAAATTTTCAAGGACACTAATTGTCAGCCTTAGTATTGTTCTTCTTGCTTCCTTTGGTATAAGCAGCTCTGAGATCGGCGTTTTTTATGTGGCATTGATGGTTAGTATTGTTGCAACAGGCGGTTTGGCTTTAAATATGGCATATATGGTCCTACCTGCATCAGCTATATCTGGAACCGATTTGTCTTCCAGCAGCACGAGAATAGGCCTGACTTTAACTGCTCCAATAATTGCGGCATTAATTACTTCACCAAAATTTGTACTTTCTATCATTGGAACACAGTATATGTCAGGAGAATCTATACTGTTAGTTCTTGCTGTTAGCATCTTACCGTCAAGTATAACAATGAATGCAATATCAAAGTTCAATAACCTGGATAAACCAAAAAAGATTATATCGATTGGATCTATAGAGATTCTGACCTTTTTATTAGCCTTCTTCTTCTTGGTTCCTCATTATGGAACTCTTGGCGCAGCTTTTTCTACACTTATAGCATTTGCTAGCTCATCAGTATTGTCATTAATTTGGTTAGAACGGACATCAATAAGGTATATCATTACATCGGGTATATCTATTTTTGCCGGTGTTGCATGTGGATATATGTTTGGTCTGATAGTCGGTGGTGTCCATCCACTTGGGGCAATCCTAATCTCCATTGCTGCCGCTCTGACTATTGTCCTTGCGCTAAAGAATACCTCTCCTAATGAATTAGGGCAGCTGCTCAAAGGCCTAATTAATAGATGAAAAACCTGCATTTGATATTCTTAATCCCTTGAAAAGGATATGATATACAAAACTTACAAGCCCACTCCTAATATGAAGCCTGGGATATATTTTACTAAGATATCTGCAATCCAATTCCCAAAACACTAAGCAATTAAATCCTTCATAGACAATGGGTAAGCTCAGATATGACATCAAATTTTTTATTCTATTTATCTGCAAAAACTTATTTTTTTATCCGTTTTCGTTTGTCGTTCCTACTCCACTTATAGAAGAGATATATCACACAAAAAACCAAAGTTGCTCCAGAGGTCACTAAGCCAGCTTCATAGCCATCTTGTGGCCTATATCTTATTATTATATCCAAATTGCCCGTTTGATTAACCTGAAAACTGTTTATTACACCATATGCAGGATCTGATTTGATAACATCCACTTTCTTGCCATCCTTATACACTCTTGCCTCCCATAATGGATCATAAGACTCAGCAAAATTTAGCACAAATGGTTTTGAAGCAGTAGTATGGACCTTCCAAAGAGTCGGGTTAAGTTTAGCATAACTATCTACTATTGCGGGTTTTTTCTGGAAAATTACTCTGTCTAGGTTTATGTTGGTAATATTTTGGTAATTAGAAGTTAAACTTTTATTATTTGCGTAGTTATTATTTTCTCGTTTGGCTTCTTTTTCTTTTATATAAATTCCTTCTATATAGTTTTCTCCATACACATTTCTAAAAAGGAAATGATAAGAGGAATCAGATTTTCCATCAAAAATTTTGATTAGAGGAAAATCATGACCACTAGAGAACAGGTCATAGAAAGATTCTACTCCATTAACATTAACATTTACTCCTCCTCCTTTGGGCCATTCAAGAACTTTCATCCATATTTCGATGGATTTATTATCATATTTTGGAAGAGTCATCTCAAATGTAGAGTTGGCAGCCATACTAAAAGCTCCTTGATATATTCTGGAAGCCAATAGATAATCGTGTCCAAACCAATACCTATTATTTGTCCATCCTTTATTTGCGTCATAGGCGGTAGCGTATTTTCCTAATTCTATAAAATGGCTCTTATCATAGTCAGACGGATATAGGGCAATATTGGAAAGTGATGTTGAGTTTGTTATTGGAAGTAACCTGCTGAAATCAGACAATCCACTGGCGACAATTAGAGGAACAGAAATTTTTTTTGCGTCGTTATTGTTTTCATAGATCTTGTAATGGGTTGATTTTAAGGTTACAACTAGATCCTTTTGAGCATCTAAGAATGGTTCGAGAGAGGAATACCAGTTTTTCCTAAATTGGGGCTCACGGCCCAGATTTACATAATTGGGATAATTGGATATGAAGTCTTTCCTTAAAATTATGTATTTTATACCAAATCCGCTTAGAAGTTTTCCTAGATTATTGGTTCTGTTTTCTTCCATGACGGAATATATCCAAGTTGACAAGCTTGTGAGGGGATGGTATGGATCAATCGTTTGAATGAAGATATTATTAGATGAATACCTAAGTAAAGGATCAATACCGTCTAACCCTAAACTGTCATACCTAATAGGAGAGAATAAAGGCAATATCAAAATATTGTAAGTACCGTTTGTGGAAAGAGAGTCATAAAGTCGATGGTAGTCTTCTGGAAGATTATAATTCTGCAAATATCCTGCAAAATTTCCTGTTAGTAATGGATATCCATTAGAGATTACCACAAGAGAAATTAACAACAAGGAAAAAAGAATTTTAAAATAATTGTTGAACTTAAGCCTAAAATTATTCTTCCACAAAAATAATGCCACCAAGAATGATAATGAAAAGCCATACAAGAAAGAAATATGCCAAATTTCTCGAAAAATATAAAACCCATTAAGAAAGATAGTCTTGAAAATTATTGACAATGGCGGATTAAGTCCTTTTAAAATGAATAATCCAATTGCAGCTATTACTGCAAAAGATATGGTGTACATATTTTTTCTAAAAATAAGAGATGAAAATCCAACAATCGGTATTATAAAATCTAAATACAATATCCATGATGGAATAATACCATTTTGAGAGAGGTTCACATAGCTATAAGGATGGCTGTCAGCACCTAAGAGTCGAATACTTTGTGTTAAATTTGATGCAGTAAGGATATCATTACTTGACAACAACTCAAGGGGACTAAACGGTATACTGGATTCTTTAATATATAAAATCCCGCTGAACACGAGAGGAGACAAGTCGATAAGAAAGGCAAGGGAAAAGATAACTGTCAACCCTAAAGCAGATTTTTTGATTTTTTTATGATCGACAAGAGAAAAGACCAACAAAATAATAAATATCATTATCAGGAACTGAACCTGAATAATCGCAAAAGACGTTAAAAGACCAGAAACAACAAAATATTTCTTATTATCTTCTTCTCTACCTTTCAGAAAGCTGGATAATATGAGAGGACTCAGAGAATAGGCAATGAGGTAGTAGATGTGCCCTGCCACTATTCTTGAAAAGATTATGGGAGAAAAAATGTATAAAATTCCAGCTGCAAACGAGTAAAATGAACCTAATTTGAGTTGTTTAGCAAGACAAAAAGCACTGAAGCCACTTAAGGTTAAGATGAAAACTAGCAGCATCTTGGATAGAACTTCCCCGCCTAGAAAAGAAAATGGAATAACACTCACTCGAAAAATCCAATCTGTAGGATAAAGCTTGTTTCCACTCTGGGAATCCCAAATATAGAAGCCACCGTTTGCAAAAAACTGGTTCATTTCAGGATAAGGACCTATAAACCAATCATGGAAAAATCCAACTGTACCTGGCGATAGTAGAATTCCTCCTAAAATAAAAAATGCGACTAGAAAGTAGCCTGATAGGGCAATTAGATAATCTGAATTCTTTATTTTTAAAGGATTCATTTATTTAGTTTACCTTTTCTGCAACTATGGAAGAAGAAGATGATAATGATGGGAAATGTGCAAAGAAAGAATCTACAATGCTTAGCTTGCCGTAAAGAAACCTAAGCCCTTGAACTTTGAGTACACGAAATCCGTTATCTTTCAGCAGCTCTTTAAGAGCCTTTGGAGAAAAAACTCTAATATGGCCAACCACAGGTCCATCTCTAGCCACAAGTCTACCATATCGTTTCCTTTCAGTAACTTCATAATGTATTGGTAAACCCCCAAATAGGAAAAGAATTCTATTGTACCAAGCCAAAATATTAGGCGTTGTAAGAACAAAAATGCCATTTTCTAATAATATCCGATGCACCTCCTTTACGAAAGCATCAGGGTTTACCAAATGTTCTATTGTTTCCAGGCTATAAACAATATGAACGCTGCTATCTGATATTGAAAGGTTGGAGTAGTTCAAATTGGACCTTATGATTTCAACTGATCCTGATCCCTTTAGAGATGGATTTATGTCTACAGCAAAAACCCTCTCTATGTTTAGGTCATGTGACTCAAAAATATTAACCATTTTCTCAAGTGCTCTTCCATCTCCACAGCCCAAGTCAACTAATTTTATTTTTGTATGTGCATTCAGAAACTTTTGACAATATTTTAAGATTAAGGACGAACTAATATTAACTCTTTCATCTAGATAATAGTCTCTCATCTTTTTCCCTCTCTCCTATTATAATACAGTCTATACTCTTTCGCTGTTTGCGATCATGCCTTAAATATCTACTTCACATCTTTGATTAGCTTAAAATTGTATGCATGTGTCTTTCACTAGTTTATTTGGCAAAATGAATTCGTATCCTTCACTTGTTTACAATATGATTATCAGAGGGTATTTTATTAGTTGCTGTGGAGAACCAATGTGCCCAGGTTGGAGTCCAATCCATCTATGGGATTCAGACGTCCAAAATGTATTGGCACCGGCTTCAGAAATCACCGATATTAGGATAAGATTAGTTAATCTATATAAGCTATACATGTTGTAGGCTATGCATTTAAGGGATATCTCTCTGTTCTGCGTTCTTACCTATCAACCTTGATGATGTAATGTTATTCTCCAAAGATCGTTTAATCACTGAAACTATGGTTTCATCCTTATCTCGTTGACCATACAACAGTATGGAATAACCATGGTTCGTTTGGTTTGTGTACCTCCCATAGGTCCTTCGTATCGTGTAACATTATGCATAGTCAATAGCAGTATATACTATAACAAAAGAAAAAATCTCCAAGTTGTTCTGAAGTACTTTGCTATATCTCTAGATTTTGAAATCTGCGACAGTATTTCTTTTGATAACGATAGATAGTCCCTTCCCTATCACCAGACCCTAATAACTCTAAATTCAGGAATTTGTGAATTCATTATTATATCATCAACTTGTACTTTAAATCAAGAAGAGCCTTATTGAAAACCTATGGTCGTTAAGCTACTGTCGGTGTTGAATGAACCTTTCAAAAAAATGGTACCTTACATTTGTCCTGCTTTTCCCATCTCCGTATCTTACTTTCTTCATGATGAATTTAAAATCTTCTTCATGTTTGTAGTGCTCATCCCTATTTTTACTATCTATAAATTTGATGGTAGGATCCTAGTAGCATATGGAATATCATTGTTGATGCTTGTAGCGGTATTTACCGTTATGAATGAAGGAAATTTTGCGGATCAACTGGTCATATTTAGTTACTGGTTATTAGTAAGTGGGATCTCATGCCTAGCAATTGAATTTTTTAGAAAATGATTGAATAATAACATTCTGGTAAGATAGGGACATTTGATATTTTGACAGGTTCCAAGTAAATAGTTGTAATATTATGATAACCCTGTTTGAATAAAAAAATCATAAATACTCTATTATGCGAAAATTATTATGCCACATCTAAAATCGTTAGCAGGCTTGGGCATGGTGGCTAAATACGTGAGCAATTGGTATTGTATTTTGGCTTTATACGCCAACATTATACCTAAAACCACGGCTAGATTCAAGGATGGCAGAGGAGTCGATGTTTATAAAAATAACTATATTGTATTTTATGAAGAGATCTATAAACGACATTTGCAAAACCATGGTTTTATCTTTGAAACAAAGGGAAAAGAAGAATCAGTACGCACCCCGGAGGGATTGGTAATTATGTTGAGGCCGCCATATTCTTTTGTTTTGGATGAAATATTTTTAATGAAAGTATATGGTCAGCCTCAGCTAAAGGGCAGAGTTGTAATAGATATCGGTACATCATTCGGCGATTCAGCGCTTTATTTTGCGAGCCTGGGGGCATCAAAAGTATACTGTTTTGAAGCAGATAAAGATCTCTATCAGATGGCACAGGAGAACATATCTCTGAACAATATGACTGGCAAAATACATATCTACAACCAGAAGGCTACTGGGGAACTATTAAGAATCCTCATTTTGCGATACGGATTGAAAAATGTATTTTTGAAAGTAGACTGTGAGGGATGCGAGTATGAAGTTATTAAAAACATGGGCCACTCAATGTTTGAAAGCATAGGAGATATTGTCATGGAATACCACATGCAGCCAGAACCATTAATCGGACATTTGACAAGACTAGGATTCAGAATAAGGAGGAAAAGGAGGATTTTATTTGCTTCAAAGTGCTAACTAACAGATAATATTCCTTTATTTTTTATTAAAGAATAATTAATGGATGCACTAGATAAGTTAAAGATGATTAACTAACTCGAAGTGGTACTGATATTGATTGAAATTTAGATTGTCATCATTTATTACATTTACATCTTATTAATCTCTTTTAATTCTGTCATAGAGACTTGTTCCCAGCTTAATGGTTTACTGGCTTCTTTTGCATCCAAAGCCATAATTTTGCGGCTATTCTCATCTGCAAGGAGACTGATAACAGCTTTTGCCATAGCTTCCTTATTACCCACTTCTACCTTAAGTATGGCATCACCGAAGACCTTGTAGACAGACAGGTCATAACAAACAACTGCTAACTCACAAGCCATTGCTTCGCTAACTGGGATACCCCAGCCTTCCTCATAACTGGCAGAAATAAATATCTTGCAGGATTTCATCGCAAAAATCTTTAGTTTTTCAGAAAGAAATCCAGTTAATATTATGTTTTTATCTAACGCCTTGTTTTTGACTGTTTCTAACAGATGATTGTACTCTTGTCCATCACCTATAATCAGAAGCCTCAATTTTGGAAAATCTTTCAATACCCTTTCCCATACTTCTAATAAGTCATAAACACCCTTTGATTTAACAAGTCTACCACAAAAGCAGGCATCGAATCTCTTCGTACTGACTTTTACAGAATCTATGAGTTGATGTTCAACTCCGTTGCCTGTCATAAATATCTTATCAGCCCTAAAACCGGTATCAATTAAGGCATCTCTCACATCACTGTTCACAACGAAAATCAAGTCTGCCGTTTTACACAAAGATAGGCTGATTCTCTCATTTAACAACGATATTCTACTCCAAATTCCATGTCTTTGTGTTCTAAAAGATCGCAAAATATGATGCACATAAACTACCAATTTGGATTTCAACCTTCTTCGCAAAAATATTGCAGGAAAAACGTCATATAGCAGATGTGAAGAAGCTATTATTACATCTGGACGTTGATCAAACCTCAGGAACAAACTTCTCATAATCCGGGTAAGATATGAAATTATAATTGTAGCTGAACCATCTATCTTTTCTTCTCCTGAAGTAAAATATATGGAGCATCTGCTGGATAGCATGGATGTTGTAGAGGTATAGCCCAACTTGGGCATGATAAGAGAGATGTGGTGCTCCTTACTCCAGTTCCTCAAAACACGTAATATGTGGTAGTCTCCGCCAGTCATCGTCTTAATTGCCCATCCATTAATTATAACTAATAATCTAAGCACGTAGTCATTTGAATTCCTCATCTTAAAACCCTTTTCCACGCGATTAATTCATCGGTCGAGGTATTATCATTTTATATGTTTCAAAGAAATCCGCCTTAATGCATGAACTATTTTCTTGTTTCCACATCAATATATGGGATTTAATAGTTAGATAGAATATAGAGTAGCGATGAAGCTTATGAAGAAATTGAGTTCCATATTAATAGTAAGGATATTATCTTATCTTATCTTTGATATAATTTTAGGATCAGTCGGATGATATTTCATCCACGAATGTGTATTAATATATGAGCTGCCAAAAAATTTTTAATAGTAATTACTAAATGCACAATATATGCTTATTTTGAGTAAAAGTTGTTGTTACCAATCTCATTAGGCAAAATAATTCTCTTAACAATAATCCTCTACATACGTATATATATTCAATATTTTTTATTGGCTATCCGATGCTTTTTCTTACTAGGTCATTTATGTTTACAACTTTGATTTTGATGCTTGTAAATGTCGGATATTATGCCAATGCTTTCACGCAGCAATTTGATAAAGGACCGACTATCAATGATCCTCATCTAAAGGCGGAAGTGATTTTTAGAGGAATCAACTTTCCCACAAACATGGCATTTTTAGGCCCAAACGATATTTTGGTTTTAGAGAAAAATGAAGGTACGGTGAAGAGAATTGTGAATGGTACGATGTTAACACAACCTCTGCTCCATGTAAATGTTGCAACAAAATTAGAAAGAGGGATGTTAGGAATTGCCGTTGCAAGACATCAGAACGGACCTACATATGTTTTCTTATATTATACTCAATCTCAAGCGAAAGCTGGCGAGGATGTTAATCAAGGCAAGGTGCCACTTGGTAATCGTCTCTATAGGTATGAGTTGGTTGGTAACAAATTACTGAATCCTAAATTACTTCTCAATCTTCCAGCTAAACCTAGCCAAAACCTAATGACTGGTATCCATAATGGTGGTAAACTACTGATTGGTCCTGATGGGAATGTGTATCTTGTTGTTGGTGATGTTGGAGGTCATCAAACCCAATCTCAGAATATAGTTGGCGGACCATCCGCTAATGGCACTGGTGGCATACTCCGCGTTACCCAGGATGGTAAAGTCGTAAAAGGCATTATTGGTGACAATTTTCCTTTAAACTTATACTATGCTTATGGAATACGAAACAGTTTTGGAATGGATTTTGATCCTATGACGAAAAAGCTATGGGATACAGAAAATGGTCCAGGTTTTGGCGATGAAGTTAATCTAGTTGAAGCAGGCTTTAACAGTGGATGGAATAAGGTGCAGGGTCTTTGGAAACCGAATAGTTCAAATCCATATTTTGCAGGATCCATCGAATTACATCCCCCTGGTTTGGTAGACTTTGGTGGAAGAGGAAAATATAGAGCTCCTGAACTTACGTGGTACAATACAGTCGCTCCAACTGCTTTGAAGTTTATCAACTCCGATAAATTGGGCAAACAATATACAAACGATATGTTTGTGGGGGATTTTGATAACGGAAATCTTTATGATTTTCATCTAAATAAGAGTAGAACAGGGTTATTACTTGATGGTTCTTTTGCTCGTAAAATAGTGAATAATAGTGGTGAACTTCAAAGAATAACCTTTGGACACGGATTTGGTGGAATTACCGATATAGAAGTTGGGCCAGACGGTTACCTTTACGTTCTTTCTCTCTATCAGGGCGGTGGTAATTGCCTTCCCCCAGTTTATAAGACGAATTGTATCACATATAGTTCTAGGGTAGCAGGAACCATTTTCAGAATAATTCCTGTAGAAACCAAATAATTACACCCCCACTGAATGACTCAAATTATTCCGTCTGAATTAACTAAATATTCGGAAGAAATCTTGAAAGAGAAATTATGATTTGTTTATTTTCATCTTTGCAGTATACACCATATCGTTTTGGATTTGCATTATAGAGTTGCTATAGGAGGTATACGGTATCCTTTAACTTTAAAATTGATCAATTTATTCTGTGATATTAGAGACTAACATATAGAGGAATTCCTTTTAAGGTTTCATCTCCTCTTCTTTGAATCTAAAACATTAAGCGTCATCCCTATCTATATACTCATGGCTACATATGATCCTTCCTTCAAGTTATGACAGATAGAAATTGTTTTATATGAACACATAACTTTAGCGTTATGACAAATAAAACCATTAAAACTAGGTGGGATCCTAAGGTTGATAATAAACCTGACAATGGACCTCGTTTTAAATTTACTCGAAATTTTGCCAGCAATTACTTGGGAAAGGCAGCTCGCATATTGGATGTAGGATGCGGCATCGGAAGTTATATACATCTGATTGATAGAGACGGCTGTTTTGGAATAGAGTTGGAAAGCGAGCCTTTGAAAACAGCAAAGAAATACTGCATGAAGGCAGACTTCGCTGTGGCATCAGTCTTGAACTTGCCGTTTAGAAATGAAACTTTTGATACGGTAGTTATGTGGGAAGTTATCGAACATGTGCCCGCAGGGACGGAAACGCAGGCCCTTTCCGAGGTTCATAGAACTTTGGGTGGATGTGGAACACTGTTGTTATCAACCCCCAACAAACACATCATCTCAAATATCATGGATCCTGCTTACCTACTTGGACACAGGCATTATGATGCGAAAAAACTTGTGAAGTTTATTACCGAAATTGGATTTTCTGTAAAATATCATACGATCCGCGGCAGTCTGGCTACGTTGGTAGGCGTAAATATCTTTTATTTCTATAAACATGTTTTCCATAAAAAGGGAATGAGAGTGCAAAAATTTTTCGACCAGAGATCAGAGAGAGAATTCAACTCTACAAAAGATGGTATTGCCAACATATACATTGCAGCGAAAAAGGCATGAAAAAGTGAATTGTAATATCGCTTTGGTTGAACATATACACTTACGCAATTCTTTTGGTATCACTACCTTTTAAACTGAGTACCTCAGTGAACGTTGTTTATAACAGCTTATTGTGGATAATAAGAATTATTTAAGGTAAAGATGATCAACTGCCATAAATTCCTGAGATTATGTTACCTTAGTTATGCTTTTTCCTGTTGTTTACTGGAAATGTAAATAAGAAAGGAAATTTAGTATTAAATTATACTACCAGCAGCCGAAATATTGCGAAATAGGTTTAATAGTCTATACCATAATTTTTTCTTTCTACTTATTTTGTCTGTTCTAGGATTGAAGAAAAGAAATGAGAAATTCTATAAATGGTTCGGAAAACTAAGAAGAATGTTAAGAGTAACTCTTTTCAGAAGAATTGGTATTATGGAATTAAATACATCTATTCGATGAAGAAATATTGGTATTCTAGCTTTCATTAGTTATAGACCAATGGTTAGATAACACATGTTTTCCTTCTTAAAAAACATGGTTACATATTACAGTGACATTCATACACCTACATACACCTACAGTTCACTTCGAGTCAACCAAAAGACGAATTCGAATCGATTGGCTTCAGAGGAATTTAATGGTACCAGAGTGGCTGTATTACACCACATCTTCCAAGGTTCCTGAAAAAAAGCAAAATTGCCGCATCATACGATCCATGCATTTTCTATATTTAAAAAAGAAATTCGAGATCCAATGATGTACGTTATCTTATTATTGATAACGATCATACTGTTTTTGGCTATTTTTTTTGAAGGGAATATTTTTAGTAATCAATAGAATTAAATGATTCTGCAACTATCACAACCTTGAAGCAAAAAACTCGAGGGCTTTTAAAATGAAGACTCCTGTGGCGAGTATTGGATGTCTGATCAAGTTTCTCCAATTTCCATTTACAACGAAAATCTTAATTCTATAAGAGACACTTGTTTGCGCTTTGGCGTATTTGCCATACTCATTAGAATATGATTTTGCACTAATAGAATAATAGCGTTTTTTAGAAAGCCATTTTCTGAGATTGAATTCATCTTCATTATGGAATATGAATGAAGTTACTCTGGCATTTACGCTCATGCCGATATTTTCTATCTTCTGAGGAAGTGTGCTTTCTTCATAAAACACGATATCCTTGTCAAACCCTCCGACTTGGACAGCAAATTTCCTTCTAAAAAAGCGTGCTGATTCAATTTTTGAGCCAGCGTATAAACTTCTTTCGAAATCTCTAACCGTAATCCAAAATCCAGAACCCGTTGAGCGTTCGGGGATTATCACTCCCGCAATTCTGTTATTATCAGAACAGATTGCAACACATTCTTCAACCACAGTCGGATATAATATCATATCTGAATCTATAAAAAGTAAAAATTCACCTTTAGACTTCGATATGCCAAAGTTTTTCGCAGCTGCTCTTTCACCAGCAAACAGATAAATGCTTGCATCAAACCTAGATGCTATTTCAGCTGTATTGTCAGAAGAAAATCTATCAATTACAAAAATTTCGATATTCCGATAAGTTTGAGCTTTTATAGACTCTAGACATTTTCCAATTGTCTTGGATGAGTTCATAGTGGGGATAATAATCGAAACCCATCTAACTAGATCATGAATTTTCATATTCTTTGATAAGATATCAGAGATTCATACGTAAATATAACTTGGCTTTGATGAATTAATATTTCTTTATTCTTTGGCTTAGAGGCAATTCATTCAATACCATCAGATCCCCTCTCCGATAAGATGTAGTCAAAGATCTATTTATCCAGCTAAATTTAGGCTGCACTTATTTAATAAGCGATAATTTTTTGTTGATCTGCACGTTATGAAGGAAGACTTCAGTAGAAATTAGATACAGCTGTGATAGACGTACCTATAATCCATATACAAATCGGTAACGACATTATACTGCTAAGGGCTTGTTTCCTTATGAAATATAAAGCAATCCCAGCTGGTATTTGGAAAGGGATATCATAAAACACCCTTGTTTGAATTCTATAATCTCCTAAGAGGAAAGGGAAAAGACCTATAGATAAATAAGTTATAAGGAAAATGGTGGCAGGTTCTCGTATACCGGATCGAAAAAGCCAGTACAATCCCAAAGTGAAAATTATGAAGTTGCTAAATTGACCCCCGACGTACGAGTAGATGGTACGGAGCAAGTTGCTCCATCGTAGAGCAAACTGCTCTGGACCTACGCCTGTTACTTTGGCAACCTCTATATCTTTCTCAATTCCACTAGAAGAGGATGTTATGGTCGTCTTGGCAACATCAATAATAACAGAGGCTAAGACAACCAGCAAGAGTAATACTATGCTCTGTCTTCGATAGCGGTTCAGCTTGAGCATAATCGCCAAAAATACCCCCATCACTATAACTAGTATACTCCATGTATACACATGACTAAATAGTACAAGTACTATGAGTACTGAGAATACTAACAAGTATAGTTTATTATCAGGCATTTTCAGGAATTTAATAAGAAACACAAAGGACACATATCCAATTATAAGTGCAAACCAATTTGCATAAAACCCTGCATATATTCCGATTGATACCTGAAACGACGTCGCCGTCAGAAAGGATGCAAATAATGAAGCTATCTCGTTGGAGGTCAGTTCACGTGTCAAAAAATAAACTGCTAAAACAAGTGCTGGTCCAAGTATCACCGGCAGATATTCAGTAAGATAGAATAGACTGACATTTACAATTTTGGCAAGTGTAAACAAAAATATTAGTGTAAGCGGTCTATCTCCAAGATTCTGTATAACAAATGCCTGTTGGAGAAATTCTAGATAATCATGCGAATGTATCAATCTATTTGTCCACGCAACATAGTAATCAGTATCAACGCCGATCTGTTGATTATCTCTGTTAATAGATGGCTGATGCGGAATAAGCGCCAGAAAAACTGAGAGGAGCATAAAAAGAAAAAGGTAAATGATTTTGGATTTTGGTTTTATGCATGTGTCGTTAGGAGGAAGTGAACCAATCTGGTTGTTTTTGATTTTTAAGATTCCATCCATGAATCCCTTTATAAATAACCTGACAGGAAGACAACTTATTAGTAATATTATCAATACAGGAGAAAAACTGGAGAAAAGTAAGAATATATCATATGTATAGTTACGTACGTGTGTTGAATCTGGCGGGATAGCAAGGAGAGGAGTTATTGATGAAATAAGTCCAATACAACCAGTAATAATACCAATCATTGCAAGATAATTTACCAACAATCTGTATGCATGCGTATGTAGAATCCAATTGTTCTTTTTTTTAGAAACGACTCTATCATATAAGAAAAATGATATTACCATGGGAATAGACATTAATGCGAGGATATCAAGGATCGCGTCATGATTGGCTGTGGCCGCTAGTACCGCTATTCCACTATATATCACAGGAGCAATAAATCTTGCCTTGCCTTTGAGAGATAATGCAAGCCATAAAACTATTCCTGCTGCAATTATAATATGGTCTGCTTGCTTATTAATTATATACACATCGAAAAACATGTAATAGATTATACGATGCTCCAGAGGATATATGGCGACCTTTAGATACGAGCCCAGGGTATAGATGTAGAACAGGGAAATTAACGCAAGAGCCGCAGAGGTTATGATTGATAGACGAGAAGTACCGTTTCCTAATACGCTGGCAATATAAGCGGCTGTAGTCATTGTGACTCGCTAGTTTCTTCTCTTTCAACTATGGCAGATATAATAAATATGATGATAAACGCTACAGATACAATACAATGACTCATAATGTATAGATCGTATCCTTCGCTTCAGTATAATAATCGGAGGAAAGAAAGGCAGTTATAAGATAGTTCCCATATGCTGAAATTTCCATCGAACTGTATTTATATAATGTCAACGTTCCACGTCTATGTTTAACAGTGTACCATCTGTACTGAAAAGGTACAAACAGCTAGTTGGCTTAGGTATAGCTTCTGCCATGTTGATTGCAATTTTTGTCCCATCTCAAAACATCCCGAGTACAAGTGGTACGCGTTTATGTGGTGTTTATTCTGGGCATGACTACGGTCCTTGTCCGGTGAAGAAACCAGACATAGATAAAGAGAAGCATCGTGAGGGAACACAGCATGCAACTATCATTAAAGTGACAAACATCTTTATCAATCAAGCAATAGCTATTGCCATTGCTAATGCTGGCGGGGGATCCAGTGCTTCTGCTAGTGCGGCATCAGCAGCTGGTTCCGCAGCTGCAACGGCAGCTGCAACGGCAGCAGCGTCTGCTTCCGCGGCTTCTGGTGCTACGGGGGCTACAGTTACTTCTGCAGCTTCTTCAGCGGCCGCTGTTGCAGCTGCTTCTTCTGTGGCTTCGCATGGTGGTTCTGCGGCAGCAGCAGCTGCAGCTGCTTGCGATGCTGCGGCTTCAGCATCCGCCACGACCGCTGCTTTTGCTGCAAAGGAGGACGGTGAATCTGCTGAGGGCGTAGCTTCAGCGGCTGCATCTGCCGCAGCTGCTGTTGATTGTGTCTCGCCAGCCGCGGCCGCCTCTGCAGCTGCGACTGCAGCAGCCGCAGCTGAAGGGTCCTCAGCCGCTGCAGCAGCCGCAGCAGGGCGCGCGGCAGCAGCCTCTGGAGCCGCAAGTGGCGGACAAGGTGTTGACGCGTCTGCAGTCGCTGTAGCAGCATCAGCTGCAGGTGCATCTTCATCAGCAGCTTCAGCAGCGTCGGGTGCTGCAGTAGGCGCTGGGGCAGGTGTATCCGCTGGCGACGCTGCCGCAGCAGCTTCCGCCTCTGCGGGCTCCGGAGCCAGTAGCGCTGCTAGTGCAACCTCTGCTTCTGGTAGCAGATCAAGCACTCCTGCATTGAGCCAGGATTCGGTGCCTTTTATCAAATTCGTAGCGCTAGATCCAACTCCTCACCACATCAAACGAAATGCTGCAGCTACTGCTGCAGCCGTTGCAGCAGCGTCTTCTTCCGCCTCCTCTGCAACCACGAGTGCATTAGCCGATTCAAGCACCCAAGGCAAGTCATCACCGAATAAAGGCACTTCAGCATCTGAAAAGAATCACAAGCGGAAGAACGGCATTACAGCAGCTGTGGCGGCAGCTACTGCAGTAGAGGCAGCTGGGGGCGGGTCGACAGCAGCAGCAGCAGCAGCAGCAGCAGCTGCATCCTACGCCAATGGCGCATCAATCAGTGGCGTGGCGGCTTCAGCAGGCGCAGCAGCAGCTGCTGCTGCCCGTGGTGCATCTGCTGTTAGTGTCGCGGCCGCCGCCGGTTCAGCTTCAGTCAAAGGTGGAAAACCCGCAGTTTCATCAGATGTTTCAGCGGCTGTCGCAACAGCCATCTCTAGTGCTAAATTGATCAAACGCCACTACACAGGATCTACTGCAGCTGCAGCAGCAGCAGCGGCTGGAGCAGCAGCCGCAGCAGCAGCTGCTGCTGGTGGCCGAGCTTCAGCCGTGGCAGCTGCCGCAACCGCTGCAGGTGGAGCTGCCCAAGCCGACTTAACAGCTGGTAGTGTTGCAAATGCAGCAGCTGCAGCAACGGCAGCTACTAGCGGCGGATCATCAGCGGCTGCATCAGCCGCAGCAAGTGCTGCCAGTAGTGCTGCAGCTGCAGCTTCAGCAGCCACGGCCGGTGCAACTGCTTCCGCAACTGCTGCCGCGACTGCCGCGACAGCTGCCGGTGCAACTGCTGCTAGTGTAGCAGCAGCAGCATCTGCATCCACAAGACGCTAACATGGCTGTGCTAGAACAATAGAGACTCCATTTCTCTTTTCCTTTTTGTTACTAATATACCGACTTATGTGTCCGCAAGATAGGATTGAAGTAAGTAATATTCTTATATTAATAGAATTTCAGTAATTATCGATGAATAGGTCTCCAATAGTTGCAATAGTACTTGGTTTCAGTTTATTATGTGCGGTTTCTACCAATATTAATATCGTCAATGCCCAGCAAGGAACTCCAAACACTGTACTGCAACCAAGAAAGCCTCCAGCGGCTACCCAGCAAGCACCGCCATCTCCACCAACTCCTCCAACATCGCCTCTTAATACAAAATTGCATTCAGTAAAGATAATTTCACCTATCAAAGGCCAACAAGTACCAGTAGGTAAAGATCTCTCAGTGTCGGGAATATCTACTGGTGCT
>DATDFS010000268.1:0-3799 GCA_036522495.1 Nitrososphaeraceae archaeon
ATGTCGATGGCCTATAGCCAAGACTATCTATACTCATCAGGTAAAACATCCATGGGAATTCTGTATAAATATGCAGTGCCCGTCAAAAAAGTAGTAGCAATGTGATTGATTATTCAAATACCTTCATCGGATGACCTCATCTTAAAATAAATAACAGCTTGCTTGCAGGTGTTCTTGTAATTTTTCTACCATTCATTTCACACTCTTGCCTTTAGATCTATAACCGTTGAAAATACTAACCTATGCTGCTGACTCTGTGCAGCTGCGGGTTGAAGTGTTTGAAATGCCTTGATCATTTGGATTACCGGGGAAGCAGACGGTTGCGAATTGTTTATCTGATATGGCGGAGTTAATCGAGCGGAAGATACTAATGCAGCAGCTATCGTTGTAGAATGTAGGACACTGGATTTCCATAAACACTCAATAACTAACAAACTGGCTACATATTTGACACAGACATAGACTATAATAATATCAATTCTGTACCTTTTCCCAAGCTTGGAAAAAGAGGCAGCGGAATACTGGATTAACAAACTCAATCTTCATAAACATCCGGAAGGCGGATATTTTGTCGAAACCTACAAGTCTGAAAAAATTGTAAACCTGCAAGGATACAATGGATCCCGTCATGCTTGTACTGCCATTTACTATTTACTAGTAGGAGACCAATTTTCATCTTTTCACAGGATGAAGTCAGACGAACTATGGCATTTTTATGCTGGCAGCAGTTTGACTCTGCATGTGATAGAAACAGATGGAAAATTAAACGAAGTCAGACTAGGGACAGATATTGATAACGGGGAGACATTTCAGGCAGTCGTAAAATCTGGTGCTTGGTTTGCAGCATCTGTTAATGACCAGGATTCTTATTCTCTGGTTGGCTGTACTGTTTCACCAGGATTCGATTATGGTGACTGGGATTTAGGAGAAATGGAAACGCTCAACAAAACATATCCGCAACACAAATCAATTATAGAAAAATATGCAAGATCTTTTTCTGCAACTTAGCTTTTAGAAGGTTGGGTGTTGTCATTAGAGCAACAACAATAGCCTATCAAATTTTCGGCTGATGTTTCTTCAGAATCTCTGCGGTTAACAGCTATAATTTGTATAGGCATCCGGTTTGACTTTGAAAGAAAGAGATTTAGCTAGGAGATCACCATCAAGAAGCGAAAATACACTTGAATTTGCAGCTAAAGTTGAGAAAGAAGGTTTTGACTCTGTTGACTATAACAAGAATTCTTTGGACCAATCAGCATATACAACAACCCTTATTGAAGTCTTTTAGTTGGATATCAAAATACATTAGATCCATTTTATGTTTGACATACGTAGCTTATAATACAAAAAAATACAAGCAATTCAGCCGCTACGAACTGTTATCCAGGCAACGTTAACATTCTATATCGTGTTATGTGATAACATAAAACGCAAAAATACTACGATAGTCAATTCATCATGTACTTTTTCACCAAGTACAATTTGATCAGGATTTACAGATATTGTTAGAACTCCTGTATACTGGGAGATACAATACTCTATGAATTAAGGACTCATCGGCGACAAGATCGAATACTGCTATTTTTCGTTTAACGGAATGTATATCCCATTGTCTTTAACTATCAATTCTAATGTTTGTCCTTTTTTTAGATCGAAGCCGTCTAATACAGGTTTGGGTAGGACTATAACCGAACTAGTGCCAAGCGTTGTGATAGTAACCACATATTTTACAGGCATACTTATTATAACATAAGAAGTGATTAATATTTAACACTTATGATGGATAAATATCTTTATATGTATTTGTATCAATATATGATTTGGCAGGTATTGTTATGTCTAAAACTTTAACCCGCATATTGATGGTTTCCACAGAGTATCCTCCAATGCAAGGGGGTGTGGGACGTTATACATCCAATCTAACAAGGGAACTTAAAAAAATAGGCTATGATATCTATGTGGCATGCAATGAAAAAGGCGATGGTCAATTTTTTGGACTTTCACCCGACAACTCGGATAATTCAGACGTACTATTGAAGATAATTGACGAGATACATCCAGATATTGTACATGTGCAATTTGAACACGGTCTATATGGAATAGTATTAAATCCTCTAAATCCAAAAAAGACTGCCACTAACATCGATTCATTCTATGAAATGTGCACAATTCCAATAGTCACAACGTTTCATTCAGCATATAGTTTTAAAGAATGGATGAACCTTGTAGTCCCACTGGAATGGGCCGGTTGGACAGGAAAGGTAGGTGTGCTTGCAGGTATGCTAAAAGCCTATTGGGAGCACCTTTTGAATTACAGATCTTTCCATAATTTGAATAAGGACAAATTGGGGAAAAGTCGGGCAGGCATAGTGTTTTCACATCACCTGTTAAAGATGATAGGGGGTGGCGAAGTGATTTATCACGGGTCTGAGTCTTTTATATCCCCTCGTCCCACCAAGAATGAAGCACGAGCAAAATTCTCTTTGCCCCAGGAAGGTAGGATAGCTTTGGCACTTGGTTTTAGGACTGCGACTAAAGGCTGGGATGTCCTTGCAAAGATGAAAATTCCGGACGGATGGTCAATTGTAGTAAGCTCTTCAAAAAATCATTATAACAAGGAGAATCTCAATTTGCAATTGGAAAAAAATAATAACATCATTATCCTGGAGAGGGATTTCCTCAGCGAAAAAGATCTCGGACTATTATTCTATGCTTCAGATGCCATAGTACTTCCATATAAGGTAAGTTCTGGCTCTGGTGTGATGTTTGACGCTTTAGCTCATGGCCTACCATTTGTTGCAACAGATTTGGAGTTCTTCAAAGAATTTGCTGCTCAGGGATTGGGTATAACTGTCAGAAGGGATCCTGATGAATTTTGCAATGGACTGGTAGCAATAGAGCAGGATTATGCAAATTATAAAGAATCTGTTGATATCTTTAAAAAGAAAATTAGGTGGGATGTTATAGCCAAGCAGCACGCTATGGTATATTCCCGCATAATAGAAAGTGAAGGTAATTCGAAAGCAAACTAAGATCCGTTCTCTATTACTTATATATATTCCATAAGTGTAAGTTGTTGCTGCTCTACACCGTTGTTATTATTCTTCCCGTTTTCTTTAATGCGCCTTCTTGCGATAAGAGATGGAAAATTAAATAACATTCCTTTTTTCAATACTTTTTCTTTTAGATTCTGAAGTACTTGGCGTGAATAAGATTCATTTGCTGTAATATTATATCCCCGCTTCATTGGTTGAGTGAATTGATAAATTCTTCTCTTGTATTCATCGACCCCGTTGTTTACACCAAGCAAATTTAGAATTATTTTTATCCTTTCCCATATGTCTGCCCTTAATCTTAAAAGTGCACCAAAAACATAGCCAATACCAGATCTATTGCAACTATCGAGTATTGATTCTATCTCTTGGTCTGAGTCTGTGATAAGAGGCAAAATAGGATCAATATTTACTCCACATCGTATACCGGCATCTACAAATTTGTTAATTAGTGCAAACATAGAAGATGCCGGCGGAGTTCCGGGTTCCATTACACGTCTAACTTTCTCGTTGCACGTGGTTATTGACCAAACTAAAAAGCAATTATCCTTGTATCTTTCGTGTAACGACAGGTCTCTTGATATTATAGTTGATTTTGTGAAAACATAATATGGAACATTATATTTCTGTAATACTTCGACACATTTTCTTGTCAAGCCATATCTTATCTCTGCTGGCTGATAAGGATCGGTAGCGGATGATACCATTACTGGTTCTATGGTTTCGGATTTCCAAGACTTTAATTG
>DATDFS010000269.1:0-4690 GCA_036522495.1 Nitrososphaeraceae archaeon
ACAATGGGTCAAATCTACGCAGAATTCATTCTTGAAGCTTTAGTTAAGAAAGGGATTCCTAGATTTGAGGCATATAGGAATATCCAAAGGATTGCGTTTGCTTCGCAGGAGAGGAAAGAGCATTTCTATCATGCCATAAACCAAGATCCTAATATATCTGAAATCCTGTCATCAGTTGAATTGAAAGCCATATTTGACGCGAAAAATCATCTTTCTGCATCATCAAGGATTATCGATCACGTTGCCAAGATAGTAGATAATACAAACAAGAAATTTTTTGCCCGCTAAGAATGCAAATTTTAATCTTCCTTATTTTCAAACTAGAAGGAAGATGAAGTCGGACGTTGAAATTGAAGTAGATATTATATCATAGAGGATAAAAATAGGATACAGGATAAAAGCAGTCGATGGCGGTCTATGAATAAGGTATGCAAAGGTATACAAGAGACTTGCATAATTCGTAAACTGGTATGTATGGACGCTCTTGTTGCACCTTTATTTTATATTCTTGTTGAATTATATCTATAAAGTAGTACATCTACACTCAGTTGCGTCATTAATGAACAAAACCTAATTAGCCTTTTTGACACTATTTACCATGTTTATTTCTTGTTTCCATCGCCCTTTTTCCATATTTGTATTTGCCCGCCATATACCTCGTTTTCATATACAAATGACGGTACTTGGGCGTAGTAGCCTTCCCTACCAGATTTAAAAGTCTTGGCCGGCAATGGTATTTCATGTTCTTTCCCATCAGGCATTCTAAGTATTGCAACAGCAATATTGTTTTTTGTTTTTTGTTGTCCATTCTCATCAGATGTCAAATTCTACTAATAGTCTCCTAATCCTTATTTTTAATGTTAATGGCTTTTTCATTAAAATTCCAGATGCCCTGTTAAAATAATATTTTTACACATGGGCCAAAATATAATTATGTTATATTAAATGTGAGATTGCATCCATTGAGCCTTTAAACTGTTCGACCTCTTCCAAAGTAACCTTTAATTGTGAAAAGTGATCCAATCAATTTGGATTGAGACTCTAAAATATGCTTTCTTTCTCTCTACTACAGCTTAATGGCATTTTCGGACCAGGAGGAGGATCTGATTCGGGTACCAATCCACTGACATACGTTCTATGGTTTGCGCCCATCTTCCTTTTGATGGTTTATGGTCAGAAGTTTCAATCGTGGATGATTCTCAGTGACGTTTCAAAGTCTTTGACAAAACTAAAGACAATGAAAGAAACGGCAAGGAATGAAGCAATAGATTATGTTAAGATCTCAATTAAACCTTCAGCTGACCCCTGTGAAAAAGTTGACAAATTTCTAGAATATTTTACAATCATGCCTGTTGACCTTGATCCAAATGGCATTGTAGGAAAGCTCGATCATGTAATTAGAACCAGAGACGAAAGGATTCGTTCTGAAATAAAAAGAATGGCGGAGGGAATGACTGAATCCCATGCTTCCCGGGTGGAAAACATTCTAGAGGCGGCAACTGCCCTCAACATGATTTACAAGGTGGTTAGGCATTTTTATCTAATGGGCAAGCGTACAACGAGCATGTTCGTACTTGTGCAACTGCAAATGGTGATGCCACTTTTGTTACAAGAAGCAGAGGCATTGCAAAGTGCAATAAGTGCCTTTAAAGAGGGTCAGCCAATAGGAGACAGCATAGGTCCTATGATTGTTGGGAAAATGATGATTGGAAAAGATAAGAAAATGATCGCGCGGGAAACTGTTTATACCGAAGGCGAATATATGAATAGAAAATTGTATCTGGTAAAAGCAGAAGGACCAGGAGGAGCAGTAGGCAGACCCGGGGAGGCAGTCCAAAGACTGGTTGGAGAGATTGGCCTGAAAATTGACGCTATCATAATGATAGATGCAGCGTTGAAGTTGGAGGGTGAAAAAACAGGTGCTGTTGCTGAAGGTATCGGAGCTGCTATAGGCGGCATCGGAGTTGAGAAATATCAGATAGAGGAAGTTGCGACAAGATTCAGCATTCCTGTTTACGCGGTCATAGTAAAGCAGTCCATCCAAGATGCAATTACTATCATGCGAAAAGAGATTTCTGAATCATTTGACAAAGTAAGCAATACAGTATTTTCTTTAATTGAAGATAAGACTTCTCTAGGAGAGTCAGTCTTGATCATCGGCATTGGAAATACATTAGGAGTTGCACAATAATACTTGTGGCTTTTTTTTGGAAAGAAAAAGAAAAAAGAAGCTCCAACAATTTATACCGTAGAGACATGTCATGATTGTGGCGAAAAGAATAGAAGAATTTTTGAGCCAAATGATTACATCTACAAAAAAACAACAACGACATGTAAAAAGTGCACTGGAATTGTCATGATCTCAGCAGTTTACGGCGAATACCCACCGGAAAAACAAAAACAAAAAAATGTAATAGCGGTATAGAGAAAAAACTGTTATAAAGCAAGAGCTAACCGGCAGTAACAAATCAGGCGGACAGAATAAAAAGCATTGACCTATATTGTAATGATGTTGATCAAGCTATTTGAAGGAATCAGTGTATGCTCCGCTTGGGCAACTATCTTTCCTTTCCCTTCAACAAGAATAGGATAAGCATGTATATTCCTTTTCTTTAGTAAGACTTCTATAAACTCACGAGCCTTTTTCTCCTCAAATTTGCTGAGCATCCATCTGAGAGCGAACGGCAAAGTCTTAAATCTATTCCATATATCTTCAAGAAATTCATCCACTTCTTTCTCTTTAGTCGGTTTGCGGGAAGTTATACTAAAAATATTGCGAATAGTGCCTTCATAAACTACTCCTTGGCCCTCTTTGGTTGTTACAAACGGTTCGATAGCATATGCCTGATTAGAAACTAGGTTAAATGAAGATCCTATTGTCCAGATATTCGGTATTGATCTTCCTGCATGAATTGTGTATTGTTCTAATGAGTGACCGCTTAAGTTCTGAATAGGTTTGAATCCTTGCTTTGATATCGAACTTTCGATCACTTTTCCAATATCACTAGCTTTAGCGTTCGCTTTAGCTATTCTAACTGCTTCGCTTAAGGCAGTCTCAGCCGATTTCACCAGAGCTTCATATTTTGGATCATAACAAATAGTTACCGCGGTATCTGCAATATATCCTTGGACATGCACACCGATATCGATCTTCAGAACATCATCATCATTTACCACAATCTGGTCGTTCGGTTCTGCAGTATAATGGGCTGCTATATCATTCAAGCTAACGTTAACTGGAAAAGCAGGGGCTGCTCCCCTTATTCTAACTTCGGATTCTATTGATTCGCAAATTTGGTACAGTGTAGATCCAACATGGTATTTCCTTCGAGCATTTTCTCGCACTTCAGCGGCTATTTTACCCGCTTGCTGGTAACAATCAAGAAAACTCATACGTTCAGGCTATAAACTTTGAATTGACGGTATATATATAGTGGCCTTATTATTCTAACGAAAGTTAAAATTGTACTAACAAACAGTCTTTTACCTGCCAAGCAGTTTTTTGTTGATCATGTGGTAGAATGAGGGGTCGTTGTCTAGCATGGTATGATGCCAGCCTTGGGCGCTGGAGGCCGCCGGTTCAAATCCGGCCGACCCCAGTTAAATCTGTTTATGGCATGTAGTAGAGGGCACGTTTGTTTTTCCTCTCTTATTTACTAAATAGCGAGATATCATCATTTACTGGATGAGTAAAAATGTCAATCTGCGACCCGGATATACAAAGTATTCCTTGTATATCCAAAAAAATATAGACAGATTGAACCGCCAAAACACACTCTCCGACAATTTTTCGATATAAAGGATATCCTCTCTCGATAACATTGATAATTAATATAAACAATAAGTGTGTCCTTTCTTAGAGGTTCGACAAGCTATTAAACAAAAAGACCGTCAAAACCGTGCTAGCAAAGCTATAAGGGACAAGAAAATCAAAAGGCTGGTCATGATCGGCGTGATAGTGGCGGCAGCAGTAGGCATTGGTCTGGCCATAGCATCTTCTAAAGCACTATCAGGAGCTGGGGTCTCCGCATCAGCAATAGACGGTATACAATGCAACAATGTAGAACAACTTGTCTCCCACATTCACGCACATTTGGATATCTTCATTAATGGCCAACCGTATACAATTCCTTCCCAAATCGGTATTACTGACAAATGTTTTTATTGGCTTCATACACACGATGAATCCGGAGTTATCCATATAGAGTCACCGGTAGCGAAAGACTACACTATAGGACAGTTCTTTAACATATGGAACCAGAAATTCAGCAATACTCAGATATTGGACAACATTGTGAATGGCAAAAATACTCTAAATGTATATGTTAATGGCAATAAAGTAAATGCAGCAGTAAATTATAGGGATATCAAGCTTAAGGCGCACGATGAAATTGCAATAGTTTATGGTAAGCCTCCAAGCACTATACCTTCAAAATACAACTTCGCGAAGGCAGAATAACAATATCCAATAAATTCATTTCTGCTGCTCCTGTAACCCATGCGTTGTATTGCAACTACATCATACAACGGAGAGGAATAGATAGGCAAAAAATGATCCCGAAAAGTATACACACAAATAGCATCGAGTCAATAAATCGAGAGGAGATGAGAGGATAACGAAAAATTGCAAGATATAAGGAAACCCCCTATATAGTGGTATATTGTCAAGGTTTAGTTCTGTTCTTATCAC
>DATDFS010000270.1:0-4467 GCA_036522495.1 Nitrososphaeraceae archaeon
TTAATTGACGGTATTTCGATACTGCCGGTATTCCTCATTGGCAGGGTGGCTATAGTATGTACAGGTCATCGTGCCGTGCAATATTGTTCTCTCCATAAGATTCTATCTGATGTATTTTGTCTTCAGTATCAAAAGCTACGAGCTCGCCGATCACTTCTCCCAAGTCAAACAACCCTCGATAATTACCAGATTCCTGGTTGCCCGATAGGTATTCCCGTCTGCAAAATGCAATACTTTTGCAGATTGATTATACCTGATTGTGGTCTTCTGACTGGTAATAGAGGTACTTGCATTGCTTTAGCTTCTCTCATTGCTCTGCCGTAGTGTCTAACTCTTCGAATGTTGCCTCTGCTATCTTTATTAAATTATGCTATGCTAATCATAAATAAGTTTACTTTCTAATCAATAGGATTCAGTGCTCCTTCACAATGGCAGTAGCTACAGAGGCTTCCACAACTCACACATATATAGCAGAAGACAGCGAAATCCTTACTATGCAGTTTGGTCTACAACATCCTAATTTTAATTATGACTACAATGAGCATGATACTTCCCGAATCTTTGATTCTCTAAAGGCCCTTGTTACAAGAGCAGAGAAGGTGGGTTTTGATTCATTCTGGGTAATGGATCATTTCCATCAGATTCCCATGGTAGGGAAAATAGAAGATCCCATGCTTGAAGGTTGGACAGCGATATCTGCACTTGCAGGGGTAACATCAAAAATAAAGCTGGGAACACTTGTAACAGGGGTAATATACAGATATCCATCAGTTTTAGCGAAAGTAGCTGCTACTTTGGACGTGCTGAGTAAAGGAAGGCTGTTTATGGGGATAGGTGCTGCTTGGAATGAAGAGGAATCCTTAGCATATGGAATCAGCTCTTTTCCATCCAACCAAGAAAGGTTATTCAGATTGGAAGAGGCAATACAAATCATACGTAAAATGTGGATTGAAGAGCCTTCTGCTTCATTTGACGGAAAGTACTATCGGATCCATAACGCATATTGCAATCCTAAACCGATACAGAAACCTTCACCTCCCATCTTGGTAGGCGGAAGTGGAGAAAGAAAAACACTAAGGGTTGTAGCAAAATATGCTGATGCATGTAATCTATTTGGATCTAGTGAAACAGTGAGAAAGAAGTTGAGTGTTCTAAATGAACACTGTAAAAGCGTAGGTAGGGACTATGATTCAATCTTGAAAACCAAACTCGGTATTGTTATAATCGACGATGACAAGGAGTCAGCAAAGAATAGAGTACAAGAGACTTTTAGGGGAATGCCTGAAGACCAGATTAGGGAATTTGCAATATATGGGACACCAGAAGATGTAATAGGGCAAATAGAGCTGTTTGAAGAGGTTGGTATTCAGTACCTTATCGTAGATCTAGAGCCATCAAGGGAGCTGGAAGCATTAGATGTATTTGCAAACAAGATTATAAAGGGATCTTAATTTTACGTGAAGTTATATTCATAGTACAGGAAGACGGTTCTTAGAAGTGCCTTGGACCTCCTGTTACCTACTCAGTTACTGTGTTGGTTTCACAGACTGGTCTTTCTTTATAAATATCTCTTTTTTTATATATGGCTGAATCAGAAGACAGAGACTTCGCCTATTTATTATGTCTAGACTCAGCATGAGTTATCTTGACGTGCTCCAACAGTAAATCTTTACTACGATACTCAATTTGGCAGTGGGGGCACGTCAATGACGAATCGTGTTCTGACGCATCTGTTGAGGCAAATGGGCTCATAACACAGACTGGAGAGTCCATTTTGAATGCATTAAAGGTTTCAACTAAAGCTCTCTCCATTTTCATCATAATATCATCTCTACTAATGATCCCATAAACCTCTGAGCCACTACTTACAACGACCTGTCGGATAACATGTTTTTCCAATACTGAAAGCGCATCAACAATTGTCATCTCTGGACGTATCGAAATTATAGGTGCAGACATTATGTCTTCTAGGACTACCTGAGAGGGAGGTTGTTTGTGTAAAGAAACTGCTTTATAAAGGATATCTGTTTTAGAGACCAATCCTATGATCTCTTTTTTCCGGTCCGATACTAGAACGGATCGTGTAGAGTGTTGTTTCATTGCATTAATCGCATCTGCTGCTGTTTTATAGCGATCTAATATTGCTATATTTGATTGCAAAAGTGATGAAATTGGCATGGACAAGAAAGGTTTAGTACCAAAGTCTTTGCCATCAATCATTATAGATGTATTACCAGGAGAATTATTTAAAGTAAATTCTTTCATATACGTGTATACATGAAATTAATTCAAAGTTTTTAAAGTCGTGTAGATACAAATGAATAAAATAAATTGTCTGGTCCAAAAGGAAAATTTTCCAAAATATTAGTTGCAGTCGATGGTTCAGAGATATCGATGGATGCAGCTGATTATGGTATAGAAATAGCAAAGAAGGATAAGGCTCTATTGATTGCATTAACTGTGTCACATATTTCGTTATCTTCATCAATCGGTTTTCCACAACCTCCCAATGAATTAAAACAGGCGAAAGAACGACATGAATTAGAGGCCAAACAGTGGTTTACTAGAATTAATAAAAATGCAGAACAAAACAACGTTGAATTAAAAACAGAACTCATTGAGAGGGAGATGTCTATTGAAGCAGAAATAGTAGAGTATGCTGAACGTGAGGGCATAGATTTAATTATAATAGGGACTAAGGGAAGGTCTGGTTTTAAAAAGTTACTACTCGGCAGTGTTGCCTCGGGAGTAGTAAATTATGCAACATGCCCTGTAATGGTGGTACGGTAACCCCTTGAGTGATAGAATAGTTGAAGTGGCATATGCTGTCGGATTTGGTCTTGATCCACTTGGGATTTGGTGAAGCCGTAGCCTCCATAGCTATTGTTCTTATACAGTTATCAGCCTAAACGCATCACGATACAGTACCGTTAAGGAACGGGTTCCCTTCATGTTGTTGCATTATCTCACCTTTTCCTAGAGTAAAAAAGAAAAAAACAGAACGAAAACGGCTCCCTCCAAACTTGTAAATGATACGAAGGAGATCAACCCCTTAGCGAAAAAGTCAACCGAATAAAACTTAGGTAATTTCCACATGCGCTCCTGCGTTACCGTACATATGTTTCAATAAATTCTTTGTTAATGTGATGCTGACCTAATTCATAACTACTTCGTAGACTTTTTGTAAACTTTAAGTGGCGGCAAGCAGTCTTTCGTTCTTGATTCTCAAACAGGAGGCATACGGAATATAAAAAGTTAATCAAGTGGCTGAATTGTCCTGGAATGCTTTTATACCACAAAATTATGCTTAAACTGCGTGTCACAGGAGGATAAGCACCACATTGTTTGCCAATATTGTGGCAAAGAGTTTGTCAGCATCGATGAATTCAAGATACATGTAGAGCAAGTTCATACAAGTAGTGATTCATTTCACTGATTCAATCTCTTTGAACTACATTTTGGCTATAAAATATTAACCGAATTTTCACATTTATTGGCCAAGCGCTACTAATACTACTGCCTTCGTTGATAGGGCTGCGGAAGATTTGTACTGAAGACAGGGATAATAGGTTCCATCAAAAGGAACTACGTGGTTACTACTAGCAGTTGACTAGAGCGCTATGATCCTAATACCTATTTATTTTATGATTAATTAATAATGTATGCGTGAATTCTCATAAAATTCTCTATCGTCTTCTAAAAAAATAATCCTCTTGTGGCAATCTTCACACAATAGATATTTTGAATCTGTCCCTAGCTCCTTTTTGCACTTGCCGCAGAATTTCTTTAACATGTCATTACATAGTTTGGTGATCTTCCTTTAAAACCATCCAGAATAGTTACCCTCGAAATCCAACTAATATAGAACATTGTTGTTAGATGATTTGCTATTCATGGTATTGCAATTATCGTTCAACCACCACTGTCGTCATTCTTTGTGTCATTTTCAGTCAAGTCGGCCTCCAGGCTGTTGCTATATATATAGAGCGAGATTTTAAGTCCTAATTTGACGGCCCCTTCGCAATCAAATTTAACGGGAGATATCCGCATTTGTTCCTTCTAGATAGAATTCTTCTTTAAAGAATTGGAAAAAGACAGTATTGAGACTCATACGGCGATTTTACAGACTGAACTTACGACATTGATAGTAGATAGGAAGCATGGTTGACCGTATATTGGAGAGCCTGGTAGCTCCTCTCAATTGGCTGAACTAGCAGTCTATAAACGCACTTAATCAAACGCCTTGTATCATATCTCTGTATTCGCGAGTATTTACTGAATACAAATGCGCATCATTCCAATACCCATTCTTTCATCGTGGTGTCGATAGGCTTGACTTTTTATCATAAGAGAATATTTTGTCTCTTATGTGTCGTATCTAAAAAGATGGGATTAGATAGGTTTACTCTGAAATTTGCGAAAGTGCCCACAAATATTAAAATAGCGAGAAAGTTCCTCATATATATC
>DATDFS010000271.1:0-3142 GCA_036522495.1 Nitrososphaeraceae archaeon
AATAGTTACTTCTGCCAAAGGAAAATCCATCATAGAATTTGGGTCTCGACGTGCGCACGGACCACAAGCGGCGTTTTTAGCGGCAAGGGCAGGTTATATTGGCGGTTGTGTTGGAACTTCAAATGCACTTGCAGGATACAAACTAGGAATACCGACCGTAGGAACAATGGCACATTCCTTCATCATGAGTTTTGATAAGGAAGAAGAAGCGTTAAAACAATTTGTCGCAGTATTTCCATCCGGCTACTTGCTTGTTGACACATACGACAGTATTGCCGCTGTAAAAATGATCATCAGTAAAGGAATTCATACTAACGGCATAAGACTTGATAGCGGGGATCTATATTCCCTCAGCAAGGAAATAAGAAAGCTACTTGATCATGCAGGTTACCGGAATACCAAGATAATGGCGAGCGGGGATCTAAACGAATATCTGATTCGTGACCTTATTAGCAGAGGCGCTCCCATAGATTCCTTTGGAGTTGGAACCGAGCTCAGTACGTCAAGAGATGATCCAGCGATGAACGGGGTTTACAAATTAGTTGCGGTAAAGACTCCAGCAGGCAAGAAAAAGCGCGATGAGAAATTAATATTCAAACTCAAGACCAGCCCAGGTAAGAAAACTTATCCTGGGCCTAAACAAGTCTACAGAATACTGGAAAATAATATAATAAAAAAAGATGTCATAGCATTAGAAGACGAAAAAGATATTCCCGACCATTCAACCGTTCCCCTGTTAAGGAAATTTCTTGATAACAGAAGGATTTTACGCAAAATGCCATCGACCGAAGAGATTCAAAGATATCATCTTCAACAGCTAAACATGCTTCCTCCCAAATTCAACGATTTAGACTTTGTTGCGAAACGCTTTCCAGTGATACATAGTGAGAAATTAAAGGCCATAACACGGAAATTCAAAGCCGGTTGATGTGAATGTGTATCTGTATAACCATGTGTAGAATTCAGAATGCACTTACTTGCCTATGATATGCTCTTGTTAGGCATTTAACAACATTGTAGTAGATGCATTTACAAGATGCATTTACAGGCAGCCGAGATTCTAGATCTGATACTGGTGAACAACATGAATCATCATACTAAAAATAATTTGTTGTTAATTTCATAGAATTGACAGGTTCCTTATCTTGTTAATGACTATCCATATTTTTATAGTTACTGTTCACAGAGTACACGGCGCGCTATTCTTCATGGCCGAATTCGGAGAAATTTAGTATTTGATCGGTTGAATCTGTAAGAAAAGCATCTATTGATTTTCTTATAAATTTCATTAATCTCACTTCCCTGTTGCTCTGATAAAGTGCTTGAGGCATCATAAAAGGACCACAACACCAGCCCTCATGACTCAACAATAAGCATGACTTGAAACTTTATTTGTGAGACTCCCCTCCCATTATGATCAAATTTACAAGTTGTAACAGAAGCCTCTCCATATTTTCCTAAATTATGAAAAGCAAGCCTATCTATTACAAACATACTAGAATTTACAACGAATCACATCGGATGCATCCACCATATTGCCTGTATATTTTCCTCTGTAGTTGTCTTCAAGGATTTTGAATTTACCTCTTCCTTTGTGTAGGATTTTTGCATCTATTTCAAGTCCATCAATGGATAGAACAGACCAACACGAGTGCTTTTCTACAACTACACTGAAATTACTACTATTGTCATTTGGTTCAAGTGTGCTCTTGTACCTGCCAACGCTGAATGAAATAGTCTTCATTACTTGTCTTATCAGCAGCAACAGTTAGCAGCAGTCGGTTGATAGATTTGAACTATGTGACACTAATACTACATATTTGGAAACTCAAATGCTAGTATATCTAACAGATGGAAAAGTAGTTTAATTGATCCAGAATGTTGCTTGTCAAATGTAAACCACATCAGCCTGTATGTCACTCATTCTTCTATGAAATGTCCAAAGAAACAACTTTTGGATCATATGTGGATGTAATTTGGAAAAATGTATTTAATAGCCAAGTATAATAGATATATCATAGTCAATGAATAAGGAAGTAAAATCCATTGCACTGCAACTATGCACCTGCACGTGGATTGAAATAATGACCGGTGTCGGAATAACTTTGTATATGATATACCTACAAAGTTATATGCTTGCAGCTCTGACGCTGGCTTTGTTTGCACCCCTCATAGGGTTTCATTTTGTACTTACAAAGATGTCGAAATTAGACGATTGCGACTGCATCAAGCAGTGAAAATACAATTTCCACCTAGTAACATACAAGAGATCACAGGAGTCTTCTATGAAGATTGACACTAAATACAGAGGTTATCTTGTTTTACTTGTCTTTGTTGGTTGTATTTTATAGGTAATGAACCTCACTGGATATTCTTCCTGCCTTATACTATCTCTATAGTAACGCTGATGATATTTGCTTGCTTGTTTCCTTTGCTTTTCCATCCTCTCTATTTTGAAATGACATGAATAACAATAATGGCATCTAAGACAAATATGCGTAGTCCTTTTATTGCAATCTATACATTCACTGTACGAGGGTTTAACGTAGGATGCAATATACTCATGCATATACTCTGTGTATGTTAACTTGACATATTCTATAGATAAATCTTGGAATACATTAGGGGGAAGGAGAGGGGTTAGTTACTCAACAAGTCGGCTGTGTAATACAGGATGCTTGGATTATCCAGTAATCATCGATTTTGGTGGTTGAGTGATATGGATTAATGATTACAAATCACAAGATATTATTTATACCCTTTTTTCTATATTTTATTATTGTCAGAAAATCTGTACGGACGGTTAAGAAGGAAAATGACGGTATCAATGGTAACAAGGAAATTTCATTTGAGAGCAAGCTAAAAAAGGGATCTTTTGTTGATATAATTGTAATAATGAATATATAGATATAGATATGATGAGAAGGTAATTTCCTCATCCCTCTCTCCCATCCAACTACCGATCATACTTTCTGATCGAGCATGATAGTTAGTGAAATCCCTTAGTTGTTTATCATATGTATATATGTATATATGTATATACCTATTAAAATGTGCCTATCAAAATAGCGGGATATGGAATGAATGGCCCTAAGTTTAAGTTAGATTTAATGACACAATAGTTACTGTCAGCATATTAGCT
>DATDFS010000272.1:0-12675 GCA_036522495.1 Nitrososphaeraceae archaeon
AGTTGAAAACAGAAGAGCCTGATCGCCGTTAGCAGATATATCGTAAACTACTTCATGATATGATATCGAGATTTATAATATACTTATTTTTAACATTTGTTATAAACAGATAAGATATTTGACGTGATGGGGTACATAAGGCAAAGAAAAAATTATTTATCTATATTAAAATAAAAATATGTTATTGATGTAGATGTTGAGGAAACCAAAATGCGCAGCTAATATCATATACAGCTAACAGTAATGATAATGATGGTGCCAGAGGCGCAGACAACAATAAGGATAATAAAACGGAACTAGTTCTTCTGGATTCCCTACACACCAAAATCATCAAAGAACTGGTAAGTAATCCTAATGTTAGGATTGCCACAATTGCTAGTAAATACAAGGCTCCCTTATCCACTGTACAGAGAAGAAAAGCAAGACTTGAGAATTCAGTATTAAAAAAGAACTACCAAATAAATATTAGAGAGTTGGGTGGAGGACAGCTGATCTTTTTTTGTCAGTAGAAAAAGGCAGATCTGAAGAATTAGCAAAAAAACTTCTAGATGGGAATGGCAATAATAACATCATAATGAATACTTCATTGAGGATTGGTGATCCTCAGATAAATGTCTCTGCTCAGGTCCTTTACAAAGGTTCAGAAGAATTGCTTGAAATAATTGAATCTGCCAAGGCTACGTCTTATGTCAAAAATGTGGAGTGGTCTGAAGCTGTCAAAGTGGTTGGGAACAACAATATAGGCATGCTAGAAAGATTATTCAATACTTAATTCTAGACCATTGGAAAATTTGACAAATCCGAATTCCTTATAGTAGACCAAATAAATTATATTATATCTTCACACGGATTTAGAGTCGACTATAATCTCAATCCTTCGCTTATCTTTTGTAACCCATGAAACTCTAATCAAACCATATATTTCAAGATCAAGTAAAATCCTGTTCAAGTCCGCGTCGCTTAAAGAGACAGTATCTTTGCTCAACGCATTTACAAGATCCGAATCCGTTATGTTACCAACTTGCTTTATCTTCTCATAAATAAGATTTCTTAGAGGGTACTTCATTGTATACTTATAACTATTAATTTGTTGATGGCCGTTATATCAATTCTACTATGATGAGCCGGTCTTTATATCCTCCTTTGAAGCTAATCTTGGGGTATTATAGATCACTTTGTTGCACCAGCCATTGGTTCATCGAAATGATAGTCCAAGAGTATTACATACTATCAACCTTGTAATCATTTAGACTAGTACGCACTTATACAGTGTCAACCGAGGCGACATAAAACGATTTCTAGAAAACCCATAAAAAGAGAACATCTCCTTTGCGATTCTTCAAATATGGTAATGACCGCACAGAATTGCGCTGGTACGATTATACAGCCTTGCTCCATGTTAAAATATTTACATATATGCTCGCCAAAATAAGGAAATATTGAATATGTGAACGGCCTTTTTGTTATATGATATTCTTTTATTTTCGTTTAGGTAAGAATTTTACATTCTGTTATTATAGTAATGTTTCAAACATATCAGTACATGAACATTCTGGTTGAGCAAGAGATAGAAGAGATAGAAGGAGTACCAGTATGTGGCGCAAACCTATCATCTCCTGTAGTGGATACGGCGTACTACATCGACGAAATTCACTACAAAATAGGAAACAGGATGTACGTCGAGAATGCAGATTAACAATAACAGAAAAAGCTCGAGTAACAATAATCAGGCTCCAAACATTGAAGAGGAAAGGGATCTGGAACTTGAAAACATTGTTGGCAATCTCATGATTGCGCAATATCAAGTTGACAAACTAAGATCTAGGTTGAGTGAAAGGATAGGTGGATATGGTTCTGCCAGCAACAAAAAGGCCTCCGTGCATGTGTTCAAGCACAATGAGAAATGGTACAAAGTTACAACAAAAGTAGAAGAGATGACTGTCGACTACCATGATATGATAGAAGATGATGTGAAGTAGGTACACATAAAATATTAAAATGTGCGTTACCCATGCAACGCACAATATTTCTTTAGCTAATGCGGGATTTATTGAAATTACGGTTATTAGCCCTAATTGCACACGGCAAAGGTGGATAATAAGAAACTATGGAGTAACTATCCCTGACATATCTGTTGCGAAGAGCATATTATTCAAAGTCACTTGAAATTTTGTCTTGTCACGTTCTACAATTATTTCCATATCGTCTAGGGAGTCAGATGTATTTTCGTCTTCCAACTCTTTTATTACAACATGAATAGATTCATGCGAAATTAATGCTTCTATAAATGGTTCAATATATTGAAAGTCATCTATTTTAGACTTAGCATGATTTTTTGATTGTATAATCAACATTGTATGATCATTGTATGTGAAATATGGTGGAGATTCGTCTATTGCACAGGCTAAAGCGAATCCATTTATGGTCATTCTTTATAACGCACTAATCTTAATCCAGAATGAACAATATATATTAGATACTTCACCTTTAAAGTCTAAAATAACATTCCTGGCCTGTGACCTAAACACAGATCTCTCCTTTGTTTGACTGATGATTTCCAACTAATATATTCTCTGATAATTTGAGTTGTTACATATGAGATTTATCGATTACAATATGAAATATTCTGCTTCTGGATGATGTACTATAATTGCCGCAGTTGATTGATCAGGTATTATTTGCCCAGATTCTGTTAATTTCATGCCTGACTTCGTAGGATCTAATAGTTTCCAGACCAGTTGATGCTGCGATATATCAGGACAGCTAGGGTATCCCCAACTATACCTAAGACCACGTTTGATGCCAATTTGAAGCTCATGCTTTATATTCAAATTAAGCCACTCTGCCAATGCTTCAGCAGTCTCCACAGCTAATCCATGCAAATAATATGCATCAGTATATCGATTATCTTTGTTCCAATCGTCTATTACTTCTGTCACCTTTTCGCCTACAGTGACTGCCTGAAAACATGCTATATCATCTTCCCCGAAGTAATCTGTCAAGCACAAGTGCTTTTCTTTTGATGACCTTGGAAAATCAAAGACGACCTTTCCATCATCGTTGGGTAAATCTACAGCTAACTTGCCGCCTGTATTATGACACCTGAAATAACCGTAAACTGCTCTTGGCTCAAATAATTTTTCTTTAATTACCCTTTCCTTCCATGCTTCAAATAGTCGTTCACTATCTTTACTAAAATCTTTGGCTCCTTTGCCACGAATACCCCAAGAAAGTACAAAAAGCGATTTTTTGTTGATGAAATTCCATATCTTAGTGAGATCGATTTGTTCTGATTCGAATCTTACCCGTTTGTTAATGTGTGGCGGGGTAGGTGGTGAAACCGGCTTTATATCGCTACTCGGTATCATTGTGGGCTCAATTCTTCGAGTTTGCTTCTCCTCCCACTGGTCTAGTTTCTGTTGCCAATCTGAAATAAATTGTATTCGTTCTTCTGACATGAGTTTATTGATAACCCTTAGGCCATCAAATGCAGTCTTACAGTAAAATACTCCAGGACAATATATGCTACCGTCTTTTGCGATTCTATTTATGTACATACTGTTAATGGCTGCTCCTCCGCATAATACAGGAATTTTTATATTGTTCTGTTTTGCATGTTCTACAAAATACTGCATCTGCTTTGAAGTAGATACAAGCAATGCAGAAAGGCCTACCACATCAGCATTCACCTCGTTAATTTTTTCAAGTATCCTCTGTAATGGAACCTGTTTGCCAAGATCATATACCGTATATCCGTTGTTTGTGAAGATAGTCTTTACCAGATTCTTGCCTATGTCATGGACATCTCCATATACAGTACACAATACTACCTTGCCCTTGCTAATCCCTTCTTGCCTTATCAAATATTTTTCTAGCTCAGACACTGCCGCCTTCATACACTCTGCTGATTTTAATACAAAAGGAAGAATGAGTTCACCAGCACCGAACCTGTCGCCTACTTCTTTCATCGCAGGCAGTAAAGTATCATTTAAAGTTTGAACGGCAGCCTTGTGAGCCTCTTCTTTCGGAGCTTCAAGTAGTAACCTGTCCATGTCTTTTCTGACTATCTTGGCGTTAGCATTTTCTGAAATTCTATCGGCTATTGCAGCAACGACGTCACCTTCTATCCCCTCTTTGAGCCTGTTAACAATTCTAAAGTAACATCTCTTACTTGGCTCCCAGCTCGGATCTACTTCTATTCTTTTATTAAGAGAAGCAGCGGGTATTGATCTTAAATCTTCGAAATAGGAAATCAGTTCAGCAAGCGCGTTAGAATGAGTATTGAAAATAAGATCTTCAGCCAGTTTCCGCTGAACATTGTCAATATCTGAATATGGAGTAATATCTTTTGCATTAATAATCACTGTGTCAAGTCCTGCTTTGATAGCATGATGTAAAAATACAGAATTAACTATTTTTCTAGCTCGTACAGGCAGACCAAAACTAATATTGCTTAAACCTAGGGTTGTAAAACAGCCTGGAATATTTTTTTTTACCAAGTGTATGCCTTCAAGCGTGGCTTTTGCAGAGTCTGCGAATTCAGGCTCACCTGTCGCAAGTGTGAAAGTGAGAACATCAAAAATGAACTGCCATGGTTTAAGGCCATACTTCTTACCTGTTTCAAAGAGCAACTCAGCAGTCTCTATCTTCTCTTGATGGGTCTTTGCCATCCCCTTTGGTCCTATACACATTGTAATAGCAGGAACACCATATTTCACCATCAAGGGAGCTAGTAAATGAAATCTTGCTCCATCACCTTCAAGGTTTATCGAATTGATTGTGGGTCTACCCGGGATTTGTTTTAGCGCAGCCTCAATCACTTTAGGATCTGTGGAATCAATAACAAGCGGAGCGTCTATCTCTAAACTTAAACGTTTGACCAGTATTCTCATAAATTCAAGTTCGTCAGATCGCTCAGTGGTGGCTACACAGACATCGAGGCAATGAGCACCATCTTCCACTTGTTTTCTAGCTAAATTTACAAGACCATCAAAATCATTGTTGAGCACCATCTCCTTTGCTTTCCTGGACCCTTGAGTATTGAGTCGCTCACCGATTATTAGAGGCGGAGGCTCCTGTCTCAGGTCTAATGCCTTCAACGCTGAGCTAATCCTAGGTACAGTCGTTTTCATAAATACAACTGTTTTTTCATATAAATCCTATCTAAAACCTTACGCTGACGCTGGCTTTTTCTGCTGACTTAACATTCTATGCAATTCCGCTATATGTTCTGGGTTGGTTCCGCAACATCCGCCAATTATTCGAAGACTTTCATAAGTTTGGACAAAGTCTTCAAGTTTTTCTGCTATTTCTTTGGGTGTCATTTTATAAACTGCTTTTCCATCCTCGTTCTGAGGCATGCCTGCATTAGGCATAACTAATATTGGCAATTCGTCTTGCTCACATAACCATCTTACGCTCGGAGTCATTTCTACTGGTCCTGTGGAGCAATTTAAGCCGAATACATCAATATCCATATCGCTTACTGTAGTATAAGCAGCCTGAATATTCGTTCCAAGTAGCATCTTTCCATATTGATCCAACGTAACGTTGGCAATAATTGGGACCCTGTGACCTACTTCTTGGACGGCCTCATGACAAGCATCGATTGCGAGTTTAACTTCAAGTATATCTTGACTAGTTTCAATCAACAGCGCGTCAACAGATCCTAGAATCAACCCTTTAGCCTGTACTACCAAGGCCTGTTGTATATCATCAAGGGACTTTTGGCCTAGATCTGGATCGTCAGAACTTGGCAGATATCCTGTTGGACCCATAGAACCTATTACATACCTCGGCTTATCAGTAAATACGTTACAAGCCTCTCTTGCAAGCTCAGCCGCTCTTTTATTAAACTCAAGAGTTTTTTCACTGTATCCATATTCTCCGAGTTTAAACTTATTACTACCGAACGTATTTGTTTCGATGCAGTCTGCGCCTGCTTTCAGATAATTCATATGAATCTGCTTAATCCATTCCGGTCTGCTAAGAATTAAACCATCATTAAAACCATCTTTTTTATCTGGAAAGTCTTCTAATTTTGGATTCAATTTCTGAATTTCTGTTCCCATTGCTCCATCAAAAAGAAGTACCTGCTTCTGAAAGGCCTTCGTAAATTCTGACATTTAGACTATGAATAAGTTCAGTTCGAGTTAATAGTATTTCCATATATGGAAACAGTTCTTCGTAGAACATCTACTATCCTAAAATCGGCAGACTTTGCAGCAGGGTAAGCTTATGCTTACCTTGACTCTTTGATGGTATAGCAAATACATTCAAATCCTTCCGTCACATTCTCAGCTTTTTATGAATATTCGGAGAAACGACATACATACCTTGTCTCATTGACTATGGTAGTACAAAAATTGTAAAAAAATTTCATATATGTTAAGATAACAAACACTGCACTTTGTGGGACGTTATTTATTTACGTTTCGAGGCTAATTACGAGGAATTCCAAATTCGAATGCCTTGCAGAAATATTACAGCTGCCTCACAGATTTTGTTCCCATTGTGGATCAAATACACTATACGCTAAGAGCAGGACATACATATCGATGTCGTTTATGAACGCAAAGCAAGAAAAACAACAAGAAGAGAGGCATTCATTATCTTGTAGTAGATATCATACAAAACTAGCCGGTAAGAATCCAAGATGGAATTAGATCATTAATGCTCAATCGCAAAATAGAAAAGCGTTACGACGAAAAACATACGAAATTTACGTCCCCATCCTCTCCGATCCTAAAAGAATTAGCAAGGTTGATTGGCTTGAAGCAAAGCAGAGTAATCTGAAAAGAAGAGTTTGAATGACTCACATCAAACATTATTTTATACTGGGTTGAGATAAAATAGATATATGCTGATCTCAAGTGTTAGTATGTGGGGATTGAGATGATTTATGGCTGCGCAGGAAGATAAAATCAATTCTAGCTCTACGTCGTCAAATTATCAACGCCAGACATTACTTAGTCTGTATAATTCAGGAATCGCACGTGATGTTATCTCTTGGCAGTTAGATATTAGCCTAGAAGAAGTTGATAAGATCATAGAGGAGGAGGAAGAAAGCAAAAAACAACAATCAGTAAGTGCAAAAAATGCATCGGAGATTTCATCTATAGGTAACTCATTCTATCTTGATGCCATCGTTAACATTGACTTGGTCATCAGAAACGCACAAACTAGAATGTGGAAAGCCTTAAAATCAGGAGGAGCTCAGTTTGACATTTCAATGGAGGAAACCGCTAAAATATTGAATAGATTTTCTAGATCAAAAGTCACTTTTGTAATTTTGCATATTGATCTTGTGGGATCTACTCAACTATCGATGACCTTACCTCTTGACAGGCTCACGACTATAATTCAAACATTTACTCAGGAAATGTCCATGATAATAGCGTTGTACGGTGGCTATGTGCTAAAGTATATAGGAGATGCAATTCTTGCATTCTTTATAACGAATTCAGATAATAATAAAGACGATAGTTGTCAAAGACAACAGGATCAGCTGTACCTGCCATGTATAAATGCAATTAATTGTGCTAGATCTATGATAAAAGTGATTGAGAATGGTATTAACCCAATTCTCAATCAATATGATTATCCTGAAATGGGTGTACGTGTTGGAATAGACGTTGGTGAAATTGCATTGATACAATATGGCTGGGATTTACATATACTCGATGAAAAACAAATAGTTAAAGAACCACACCACGATATTCTAGGTTATACTGTTAACGTGGCAGTAAAAATGACTAGCCTTGCAAAGCCTAATGGCCTAGTCGTTGGCCAATCGGTATACCACATCCTAGATGAAAAACAAAAGTCCACGTTCGAAATACTGAACATTAATTCAGATGCCTGGAGTTATATGGACGAGAAGTCAGGAACTATTTATCAAGTTTATAGCAGCAAGCAACAGTGAGAGACAAAATTTGTGGCTTACATTCTCTTCGATATAATTTGCAGTACCTCTTATCCATTCGGATCTCAAAATTTGTTCATAAAATGCTTCTACTATTTCAACCGACAGCAAAATTTTCAGGGTTTCATGAAAAATTGAAAAGATGAAAAATGACGGGTTAAGTATTACTATATATCTTAGCTACTCTAGTTAAATAGGTAAAATTACCCATCTTCTCTGATAATGCTTTTGACTGATCTGCTCGTATTATTTGTATCTACCCTTAGACGCCATGAACGCGACGTTATTAATCTTTACAATTCGCTTTCAGGGCTAATGCAAATTACAACTGGAGGAAATATGCTCAATTTTGGATACTGGGACGACAAGACTAAAAATCCTTTGCAGGCACAATATGCACTCTCTACTATGATTGGAGAATTTGCTTCCTTGCAGACAGCAAGAACGTTGATAGATGTTGGAAGCGGATATTCTGCTCCTGCATTTCACTGGAATTCACAATATAATTCCCTGAGAACCCTGTGTATAAATATAAATTTCCAACAATTGAAGATTGCTGATGCTGTCAAGTCGAAAAGTCAAAGAATAGATCATGGCATTGCACTAGTCTCTCTTAAGAATTCAAGAGGTGATAATATAAATCATATAAATGCAACTTCCACAATATTACCCGTTAGAAATAATTCTGTAGACAGAGTAATTGCTTTTGAATCTGCTCAGCATTTTAAACCATTAGTACGATTTATACAAGAATCTAATAGAGTTTTGGAACGCTCCGGCCTCATAGTGATAGCATTGCCAGTTATAACAAATTCCTCTAATTTGTCATCATTGCCAGTATTTGTAAAACTTGGAATACTGTCTTTAACCTGGGCCTCAGAACACTACCAATTAGAATATGTTAAATCAATGATGAAAACTCAAGGTTTCCAAATCAAAGATATCGAGCATATAGGCTCAAACGTGTATGGGCCATTAGCTAGTTATTATATTGAGAACAGAGAAAAACTAAGGAACATAATTATTAAAGAGTACCCAAAGTTTCTTGAAACTATTCTTTATAGATCACTTTTGGATATGAAGGCTGCCTATCATCATGGAGTTATTGATTATATCTTATTGAAGGCTAAAAAAACGTGAAATGATTTTTCTGTCTGATGACTCCGTACGGCATGTTTCTTAACATATCATAAGTCGGATAGGTGTATTTTTTATCTTTTGTCTGATCAATGGGTAAGGTAAGATATATGATATTCAAAATCAGAATCATCTATTACAGCCAGTATCTTGCAATTATTTCACAGCATTAAGATATGATATTTTTACTCCATAATAATAAGACATTTAGTTCTCATTATTCTCTATAAAATTCTGCAGATGCTAATTCTTCATCGCCCTTTGGAAAAATCTCGTAAAACGCAACTTTAGTATCGATTATTTTTAACCTAAAATTGCATAGCGCTGATAGCCATGACTCCGAAAGTGAAAGATGAGCGTGCAACTCAGAGAGCATGTATAGGATAGTTAGTCTATCTCATTCGATATCAATTATTCAAGGTCAAAGAGTCCTTTTTTTTGAAAGATCATTTCAACAAGAACATGTTTTTGCATTTTTTATAGGGAGGATAAGTTATGACAAGCTGTTTTATTGGCTAAGTTGTTTGTGCACCGCGCAATGTGCATCTCTCATTTCAGAACGAGATAATTGATCTCGTGAGGTATCTCTAAGTGGCATATTTGTGAGGCACTCTTAAATCTGGATGCTCAATATAAAAAGAATCAGGTGTTCATCTTAGGAGAGTGACTTTTTCTTCCTTTCTCCTCTGCCTGAATGAGCTTTCTTTACATGGACGTTTAGCCTATCTTTATTTTCGAAATGCATACTACATTCTTTGCATTTGACAATATTTTTATTATTGTTATCAACTTTTTCTTCTTTGGCTTTTCTTTTAAATAGCTGCTTTATCAATGACATTTCTTACAATTACAAAATTATCTTTATATAAATTTGACCCTCAAAAAAAGTAGCATATTATTCTTTAATAATTCGATAGTAAGTGTGATACAATATTTTTTCTATCAATTTTATAAAAAAAAGAATCGTTTAAACTGTTATTTCAGATATATTCTATTCATGTGAGATCGTTTTTTATCCTGAATTTCGGTAATAGAACGTTGTGGAATAAAAGTAATATCAATGTTACAAGAAAGGAAAAAAAGGCAAATGCCTATAGGTGAACAAAGGACCATCAGCTTATATCATGGGGAGTATTGTAGTATGAAATGTTCGCTTCAATGTGGATCAAAAAGATAGGCGTTGATGTAGATCAAAACAAAAAAAGAGGTATCCTTATCATTATATTTCAGGAAGAGAGTATTTAGATTGTGATCAATGGTTCTGGCAACATTCCAAATAGATGATAGTTATCTATGGAAGCAATTTTCAGGCTACACGAGTTACAGAGCGAGGTATACATATACCTCACATAATGTGTGTTGCAAGCAAAACAGATGACAAAATCATTGTAATTGGTTATCTTGTAGAGTTACTTGTAACTTTAAATTAACGTCAGGCTCATCATCGACTACCAAGATTTTCTTCGAGGTTGACAGACCCGGTCATCATTCTGGGACGTCAATTCAGGCTACTATCAATATTATACTCTTTGTCTTCGATTTTATTTATACTACCATACATGTGGTAAATACCTCCAGTATTGTTACTCATATAATCCCAAACTAGTGGGCTTATTGGCAAAATTCGAAATGTAGACTTTTGTCTATCTTCTAGTATATCATATATTAATTGACCTATTACAATCTGATCTGGTTTTGCGAACGCAGTCATTTTGGCTGCAATGCTTATGGTATAACCCAAAATGTCAAAATGAGGATCTTTCAGAACAATCTTTCCGTCTAGTGTATGTGTATCCCATCCAAATTGCACGACAGCATTTTCACCGACATCGATACCAATTCTTACACTTAATTCAGGATAGTCGTATTGGTTGAGAATAGGGTTAATTCCCTGACAAACAACTTTGATCATTGAACATGCACACTCTACGGCATTAATGCACCGCAGGAAAAGATTATCTGAGGAGGAGGAATCTACAACAAAAAATGCTAAAATTGCATCGCCTACATATTTTAGCGGATATCCACCATATGCCGAAATAATCAATGACATTTCTTGTGTAAATGACTGAATTATTGTTGCAAGCCTGCTTACAGGAAGAGTCATTGATAACTTGGTAGAATCCACAAGATCAATATAGAGAATTACAAAAGTAGCCTTAGATTCTGCATGCTCCTTAAGAGTATTCTGTGTCTCTTCCATTGAAATATCAAAACCAGACTTTACCTTCAGAGCCTTCCATGTACTTGATTGTGCATGCTTTATAGCATAATCGATATTAACAGCTTTATCAAGGTGGAGTTTACCAATTAGTGGAAGATCATCGTATTTTTTGGCTCCTGCAGTTGGCAAGGACGTTGGGGTATTTTTCTTGTTTTCCTGATTCTTTTTCTCCACGGCTCCTTTTCCTCTTTTTACTTCCTCTATGATTTGAAGAACCTTGTCTTCGCTCAAATCCATCTGAAGTGCTATTACCTCCGGAACGATTCCTGAATCATACAAGTTTACAATAGTTTTTCTTTGTTCTATAACCAATTGATATGGCCTCCCCCATATAACCACTTGTCACGTCCTAATAATAATATATATTCTCTAATAAAAAGCTCTTTTCAGCAGATTCAATCTCATTAGATCAGCTTTTCAGACATTGAAGCAACAAGCAAGCTCTGATACAATTTCTTTGCACGTTCTTCAGTGAATTCTATATCCTTGACTTTTTGCTTGCTCTTATTTTGATTGTTCCTGCTGTCTGAATTTGATGTATCGAGACACGCTTCATTTTCTTGTATTCCTTCCCACACTCAATACAAGCATCTTCAAAAAATGTCTGTGAACAGGACAGCTTGTCATACGCTAGCAAACTTCTTACTTTATCACATTGCTTGAAGATTGGTCTAACTGAAGGGGTTTTGGTCAACCCCAAACATAAGTTCGTTCTGAGCGGTTCAATTTTATAAATTTATTGTATCGAGAACAAGTCTTATTAAATTTAGAATTATACTACTGTATAGGTAACTATCTATTATACTACTATTTAAGTCAGTACCAATTTACTACTGTAACAAGCTAGTGTATGCATCATATGTTAGTTTTAACTGAGGAAATGTGACCTAATGCTTTCAAATAGATAGCTGGCAGATATAAGCATAAATGACAAGATTGGTCGTTAGATATGGCTATGTTTGTCCAAACTGTGAAAAACATAGTATAAAGCGTGCCGCAATTTTGCCAGACCTGAAGAATTGTTTCTTCGAGTTTGTTTGTAGACGATTAACGGTTTACGACTGCTGTTGGTTTTGTAATTTTGAACACAAGAGGTTTCTGGATGCAAAGGAAATCTCTACCTTTTCGGAATTAGATGAAATAGCAAGTCATAAAGATCAGACGGGTGACATATAGTGGACGCAAAAAAGATAGCGGTTAGTATTATTATTATTGTCTGTTCAATAGTTTTAATGTTTGCAGCAGTAGGAAATTCTCAACAACATGCGAACGGTGCCAACGTAGAATCCAATTCAACTTCAACGACATGTATTGACGATAAGCCTTGTGTAACAACAATTTGCATAAATAATGAACCATGCCGTACTATTACGTCTAATTCAACAACTAC
>DATDFS010000273.1:0-8698 GCA_036522495.1 Nitrososphaeraceae archaeon
CAACATATCAATCAACCAATCGTGAAAATGCAACACATGGATAGAAACAGAGGAAAAGATTGCAACAAATGAGCACAAGAAAACAACAACAGCAAATAGACTGGCGAAGAAGCAGCAGGTACTTGAACTTGCAAGCAAAGGACTACAAAGTAACGGTTCTGAGAACCGATTTTAAAAGTAGAGCAGTATGTAGCTTTTCATATTCTAATTATGATCTTGATGAAGTAAAATCCCAAAGTAGAACATAATTTAATTTATGTAAAGTCCTTGGTGATATAAGGAGAGTATATAATAAAAAAGACTCTCATCTATTACGAGAGATTTTCACGGATACAGAAATTATGGTTTTGCCATTTATGTCCTCATAATAGAATGTTAAGTGGATTCAGTTAGTAATAGCAAACAATTGTGTTTAAATTAGCAGGAGAAGCGACAAGCTCACAACTCAACACACAACACATGACAGATCATGACATTCAACAATCAAAAACCGTTCTTCATTTAAACTATTAGGATCTGATTATGATAGAAATTTCATTCGTTTTATGTTGCAACTCTTTTCCATTTTGCCATTTAGCATTAATAATCGGATTCCATTTTGGATTCTTATCAGTTTGCTTTGCATAACAACTACTGCAAAGAAAATAAAGACATCTCTTATTGTCTCGTGTTACTAAAGAACACCAATGACTACTGCTTTCTTTCGTTCTATCATAGCCTTTATTTGATCCACAATGAGAGCAAAATCTATTGATCATAATAATTCATGTGAGACCTGCGTCCTTTAGTACTCGGAGCATAACTAAATACTCTTTTATAGAATGTTCTATTTCCATTGCATGTTATTACCGTAGATTATTATTTGCAACTGCAGGAAGTTTCTCAATCAGATTCCTCACTTTAATGAGAGGAATTGGCTTCAATCCAGATGAGTCTATTTCCAAAGAATGTTAGATTGATTCTCGTAAGGAAAATAAAAGAAGAAATGTAACACTATTATCATCTAGCGTTCTGCCTCAAACACATCTAAAAACCGGAGTGAGTTATTATCAGTTGAAGATGGAGAAGATGCTGTTTTGCCTGTACTATATCGGTGGTTGTTGTTGCTATTATTATTGTTATTATTGTTATCGTTATTGTTACAAGTCCCAGAATCTATGTCATACATCTTTGCAATCTCTTCAACCGTCATATTGGATTGAACTCTTCTAAGTTCAATTTGAAATTTTGCTTCATCAAATTCTCCATTATCTGGATTGACAAATGGAGCGGCTAAAATATCAATTCATACCTACATACCTACAATAAGAACCATGATGCAGCTAAAGACGATGCAATAAGGCTATTCATACAGACTCAAGAAGAATTGAAAAGCAAAGGGGTTAAGGTGCTAGATGCATAATGATAACAAGAGAAAAAGACTGGAATGAAGGCAACCATGATAAAATCTATGACGAAAGTTGCACATAGTAGACCACCCCCAGAAAGGGAGTTGTTGAGGCTAGCTGTTTTGATTAGAAGACTACAGACAGAAAATGCATCGCTAATTTAAAAACAAAAAGGAGAATTACATAATATTATATGCCTACTAGAGCTTTTCAATTATGTTATCTGCTTCAGCCATTGAAAATGCTTTAAGTGTTTCAGTACGTATATTGCCTAAGCTTCCAGTACTGTACAAGACTGATGCTATTGCCTCATCATTTGGAGCTTCAATTATCGCTACAATATCGTGTCTTCCTATCGTATAATATATGCCACGAGATTTACCACCTGCTTTTTCTATTGCACCTTCAAAAGATTTAGCTCGTTTTATAGTATCTTTTATATTCTTTATTCCTTGATCTGTCCAGTCCACCAGTACGATCTAACTTGGCATTGTTATTATTCAGCAACTAGAAAAGCGCATGGGGATATATATAGATACATCATATTTATCTTAAAATGGATATATGACGTTGACCGATCCTTTCAAACTTCCATCTTTAGACGAGATTGTATAGATAGAAAAGCAGAGGTCACAAGCTATAGAATCGTTAGAAATATCATCCAACAATCATGTCAAATGCCAGAAATGTAATCTACCTGTTCCTATAGTTTGGAACTTGCCTAGAACAGACTCTGCTAGAATCATCATTTAAGAAAAAAGAATCAGACAATTAGAAAGATATCATAATAATAATGATTAGTATTTACAAGCAACTAAAAGAAGAACTTGCAGAGTTGTTAGAAGAAGAAGCAAGCAGGACAAGCTAAGAAGCTTACCTTGGTATAGCAGCAGAATCACTGGCTTTAAGTTTGTACGCTCTAAATGCTACGACGACTTGTATCAAATGGCTAATTCTTTTTGTGTTTATGCATAACAGTACCATCAAATCCAACGCTAAATTTACTAATTTATGGAGGTGAAAAGACCAAAGTTAACACGTCCTCCTACAATATATAGACAAACCTTATAGTTAGTGGATGTTGGCTATAACTTGTACAAAAAAGCCATCCTGAGTAAATTAGTAATCTTATAGAAATTGTATACTGTTAATTTGTATTGTATTAGAATTATTTGTATCGCTATCCCGAGGTGCAACCAAATCACCTATCTGCCATCTCCAATTCTACTTGCAAAAACTGTTATCGAAAATCTGATTACCCTTCTAATCAATTATAAATTGCCAACCTACACTGAAGATGAAAATAATAAATTAATAGCTATGATCAGCGTATTCCATACATGTATGTAATTAATTGGTTGATAGTAATAACTGAAAACTTCTGTTATTACGCATATAGGTGAGTTAATATAATGATAGCCATGTGATTAATACAGTAATATATACGGACGTTGTAAAATACGAGCTCTATTTCCCTCCATCCTCCGAGCTGTTAATGATGAACCTTTAAGTACCGCCTTGTTTTTCCACCCATGTATCTCCTTCCTTTTTGTAAGCCCTTTTTACTGCTGACCAAGCTGCTTTATGTGCCACTTGTTCTACGCTTTGTCCTTTACCACCACGCCTCTTTTTGGGATCCTTATACTGCTTGAGTGCACTTGCATGGGTTTTCTTGTATATGTGCTGTGCATGTTCAGGTAGTGCATCTATCTGCTTTTTTGTCCTAGCCGATAACTTCGTGCTACCGCCTCTACTACTACTCGATTTGATTTTAGATGGCATATCTTGACTATATAGGGAGGTATTTAATAATAATATTTCCTGTCTATGATCGATAACTGTAAAACTTTAGCCATAACAGGCTTGGCTTCGCAATACTATACTTTATTCTTTCTCAGGAGCTCTTAGAGTTACTTGTTCAAACAATCGAGATTTATCAAGAACATCTATCTCATTTTTACACTGTGGAGTTCAGGTGATCTCGTCTAAGCATGATTTGGTTTATATTCCTTGCAAAGAATTTTGTTAGAAATTGTAATTGGTCTATCTAAGAACCATATTAATAAACTATCCCTGGAGAAATTAAACTTGTAATGTTGGGCAAAAGAAAAAATGCATCGCCAAGCTGGACAGAAATTATGATTAGGTTTATTCTCTTAACGTAGAAAATAACCTCCTTAAATGGAAGGGTTAAATCGAGGAAAAAAGCAAGGTATGCATTCTTTGGCTAAAGTTACTCCAAGCTTCCTCCCAAACTCTACTAAATCTTTCATCTGCAATTCTAACAGTTATCTTTCTTAGTTAGGCGCCATAGCAGGTGGCACTCCTGGAGTAATTGAATACAAAATCCTGGCATAACATGGTGAAAAATTTATACTTGAGAATAAAAGAATGAATGTAACATGCGTCTATTCGGCACGAGGTGTTCAGGCATTACTTTGACTTTATCTAGTGGAGAAGGAAAAGACATTGTAACCTTGGATTATGGCATCTATAGTGATATTAGAGTAGAACTTAATAAAGAACCAACCGATAAATTTTTGGTTGTGTCATATATCAATGCCGTGAACAAGATAGAAAGACAAGAATACTACAATGTTGATAAGATTGAAAGAATAGACGCTTCTTTAGAACTCTGAGCAAAGATAAATATGCCTGATAATAAATTTAAAAAGATAGTGATGCAAAACTTTTCGATATAGATAGTTCTTACTGTTTCTTTACCTCAACATATTTTAATACAGTCGGGGATCAACATTACAAGAAACTTTACTAAAACAATATATTTTTCCCAATCTAAGTTCCAATGGTAGGTTTCTCTTCTCTGGATAGCAAGTTTTGCATTCTCTGATTCCCTCACCTGTAGCATACCGTGAAGCTGCTTTTTCCACCTATCTTCACTACATCGAAGATTTCGAATGATCCGGAAATGTTTTTCAAATCATTAACAATACCTAACCTTCTTACCTCAAATTGGTTTGTGATTCTTGATTTTGTAGCTGAGGATATAATAATCTGACCACTATCTGATATATTTGCTAGTCTACTAGCGATATTCACAGTATTACCGATGGCAGTAAACTGAGCTCTAGTTTTAGTTCCTATATTATCAACTGTGGCATAGCCAGTATTAATTCCACACTTTAAACCCATGGAGATCTTCTGTGGAACATATTTTTTCCATATGTCTACCCATTTTGTTTCTAATCCTTTAAAGCGTTCTCTTAATTCAACCGCTGCGTGAACAGCGCAAATCGCATCATGTGCGCCACTATAATTTTTACTTTGAAACCCAAAAAGAGCCATTACCCCATCTCCCAAAAATTTGTCTAACTTACCGTTGTGTTGATAAATGATTTCGCTTGCTATCTCAAAGAATTCCCTTAAGAATAAAACAAGTAATGTTGAGTGCGTTTTAAGTATATCGCATAAAGAAGAAAAATTCTTTATATCCCAAAAGACTACAGTCAACAACTTCTTCTCTCTTGTTGTCAAATCACCTCTTTTATAACGGCTTTCGGTTATCATAGTTAGTTTGTTTATTAATCGTGAAAGTTTGGGTAGATGCTCTAGTTGTAAATCATAAGGATTTTTGTACATACTCGCTTACTTCTTTCTTTCTCCTTCGTACACCGTAGAGCTGCCTTCTTATAACGAGGCAGCTACCTTAGGAGGGGGGTGTGGTATAGTTAGGTACTTTACCGTCACCATTGTGTATTATACGGTACTCCAACGTATTTGTTTCCTCATATCTGAAAGCATAAAAGAAGACCCAAACAAATAGGCAACGCATGGCTCTGTTCACTTAACCATAAATCTATAGATATAGAAATGCTATTACTTTAAATGATAATATCAAAAAGGAGGAGCAGAACATCTTCAAAGTATATTTACTATGCAGTATAGTTATACTTTTCAGGTTATCACTTCGAAAAACATCGCAAAGGCTGTCCCAATTTATCACAAGGAACCACGTTTCCATTTGGAATTGGATTCAGCGCTACAAACCAAAGAAGATATTCCAAACGAGATGCAAACTATCTGAATATTATAGATGAAACGCTAATTACAGTAGGTAATCAGTATGCTTGGCTATAGGTTACTATAGAGCCAACTGATAAGACGATTCCTGGTATTCGCATCCCATCAAAAGAAACATGCTTGTGGCTGAACAGTTTATACAATCTCATTAGAAAATATGGAAAACACAATATTTCAACAGATGGGGGAACATGGTATGGTATCCACAAGCATGTAGATTTCTAAATCTAAAGCATCATCTTCATTCCTCTTTTGAGAGAAGCATTATTGAACGAACAATCCAATACATAAAAGATAGAACAGAATGCTTCGATGACTATTTTCATTGTAGAAAAGAAAAGTGTAAGTTAAAGCACATAGTTAATTGGTTAAATCTATTTGTTGATATGCATAAAAGACATTGTTGGGGATAGAGTAGCTAAGTGAACAGAGCCCTTAGGTTTCTTAATTTTGCTAATCCCTATCAGATTTCAATACCCACTATCCCACATCAGAAACTTTTATTATGACCATGTGATTATCGAATTTTATCCTTGTGATGGTTATTACAGAACTTGTCGACAATTGATATTTTTGTGTTCAGAATCAAATCGAAAGCAAGATTAAAAGACCTATCTAGATAATATCAACAATTGCCTATAAGTTTGATGCTTCTTCTTTCGGCTCCGTTAACTTTAGTTTTGTAGTAGCATACCCTAAAGCTGAGTATGTATGTCCTAATAGTTTCATGGATATTCTAAAACGTGTCAGGACAGACCCAGATATAGTTGCATACGGTCTTTACTTGTATTTTAACTCTAGGAGTTATAGACTAGCATCGAAATCTTTAGAACCACTCCAAAAGAGGACACATGTTGCTATTTGGAAATGGGTACAGAAATATTCTAGAATCACAGACAGGTTTGTGATAGGAAGACGAAAAGTCAAGAAACATTTGTTGATGAAACTCTACTTAAGATAAATGGTCAAGATTACTGGCTATGGTTGGCATATGAACCAAACTTACATGCCTGTCTGCTATTCCATTTATCAAGGGAAAGAACGACCTTCATATGCTACCAGTTCTTTAAACAAATAAGAACAAAATTTGGAAACAAACCTGTCTATACTGATGGTGCATATTGGTATAGTGATGCATGTAAATGGTTAAGACTCAAGCATATTATCTACGAAACAGATCTCAAGAATATCATGTAACGATTTATTCAGCAAATCAAAGATAGGACTGAATGTTTTGATGATAACTTTCCATGTAAAATAATTGAATGTGAGAGAAAACATGTGAATAACTGGCTAAGGCTATTTCTCTTATACCTGTATATGAAAACAGACAGAACCATGTTTACAAATATCCTAATAAAATGTAGTTAAGTTAACAGAGCCCTTCTTTCATGGAGTTATTTGAATGGAAGAGTAGATATCATCCATCCTTCTGAAAACTTGACCAAAGTATAACGTTACTTCCTTTTTGGCAATATTTGCTTCTCTTCTATCACCCAAATCATCTGCCTCCTTGAATTCACTTACTCTGCTGCCTATCTTTATCATGATTCTGTCTAGTGCTTCAGTATCGCTAGTTCCTATTACTTTTCTGTATCGAGTGTTGGCAGTTAATTGTTGAAGAACTGTTCCCATCTTGACCCAAAATTCCACTATATTTAGTCCGTTAATTAAACTAGTAGTGTATTCGTTGCTTAGAGCAATAATTGCATTCCTAATACCTATCAGTTCTTGCTTTAGATTAGGATCTTGGATAGTAGCAATCTTAGTTGAAGACCTTACATCATCATTATTACTAATTTGGGAATAGGATTGTCTTAAATCATTTATTTTTTCTTTAAATGAAGTACTTCCAATCTCTATTGCATTTTCCTTTCGTGTTGCGTGATCTGCAGTTGTTGAAGATATCTGCTGCTTAATTTTTGTTAACAAGTTTGAGTTTTCTATATCTGCTGCTCTTGATTCCCTTGATGCAAGTGTAGACAAAAGCGTGTCTTTGACAGCATCTTGCATCTGAATACTTTCAGGATTAATTAACAATCCTGCTAATGCACGAAAAATCCTCTGAGCTGCAAGTTTGTCATCTGTCATTAGTTTTACGTATTTTTCCTGACTATCTTTATCTTTCATATTTTTTATGGAGTTGCATAAATCATATTGAGATGCATCTAAAAGCATCAATGCATGACTTACAGTTTGAAGTAATTTTGGCTCTATGCCAAAATTACCTAATTGAAAACCACCAAAATTCAATCCTGCTATTTGTATGCTTTTACCATCATAGTTTTTTACGAGGCGTTCACATATGATATCCTTAATATCATCATTATTATCCTTCACTCTAAAATAATCAAGTGGACTTTTCACTTTCATATGATTATTTTGAAGTAGTTATTAAAGAATATGACATTAAGATAAAGTAATTGTAGCAAGACTGTTATTACAATATTAAATTTTAAACGTTATTATCATATATATCACAAGTTGGCTCTGTTCACTTAACGATAAATCTATGGCTTGAAGATGTCCTATCTCTATGAATACAAGAAGAAACAGAACATCTTCGGAACATATTGACTATGGCCCATATTTTTATTTTATTTTTCAGGTCTTTCTTAATGAAAGACATCTGAAAGATTATCGTCTTGTTTTATAAAAAGAAATCATATGTCAGTCTGGAATTGGATACAAATAAAAGTTTAACCCAAAAAGATATTTTGAAGAGAAAAAGAAAAACGGGGAATTCATCATTGATGAAGCATTAATAAAAATTGGTTCAGAATTGATATGACTTTGGATTGCTATCGAAATTAAAAGTTAAAAGTAAGGAAATCCTTGGAATGAGCATATCTAAAGAGAAATATGCTTCTATCTGAGCGATTTATTTCAAGCTTAGTCGGGATTCATGGTCAACATCCAGTTTCCACAGATGGTAGAACCTGGTATCCACAAGCTTGCAAGTTTTTGAGATTGCATCATCATAATCATAATCATAATCATCATCATATCCATTCTTCTTATGAGAAAAACATCATTATAGAAAGAACGATGCAGTACATGATAAATGATAGAACCGAATGCTTATGGCTATTTTCCTTGCAGAAAGAAGAATTGTTGTAAATTATTACATATGTGGATTAGTTAAATCTATTCATAGGTTATCGTAACAAGCAATTACAAATCGTTAAGTGAACAGAGCCCACAAGTTAATATGGAAACTGTAAATGAAACTTTTTATAATTTATCTATTAGCATACAGTGTTGCCTCC
>DATDFS010000274.1:0-4099 GCA_036522495.1 Nitrososphaeraceae archaeon
TTCATGTCATGTGTATTTACAGATGTAATAACAACAGATACTGGAATACCACGCTGGTCTGTTAATACATGGCGCTTAGTTCCTATCTTATTACCTCTGTCTGTAGTAGGATTAGGGCCCGTCATTTCCCCCTAAAGGTGCCTTCACAGATATGCTATCAAGCGATTATTGCCACGTCCATTTAATACCTTTGATATCATCATAAACTTCTAGTAGTCTTACCCACAATTTTTGAAATACTTCAGATACTGTCCACTCTTGGAATCGCCTATGACATGTCGAACCGGAACCATACTCTTTTGGCAGCAGCATCTTCCATTGACAGCCGGTTCTTAAAATGTAAACAATGCCATACCATCCAGAACTTTTCTAAAAGGAATAACAGGACGTCCTATAGTTCTATTTTGTTTTTCAGGAGGAAGTAATACTTTGATCTCTTCCCATAAATTGTCTGGAACAATTCTTATAGTCGGAAGATGCTTCTTTCTTTTATAATCATAACCACATGTATGAGGAGAGTACCTTCGAGCTAATGCCTATCTATTTTTGGGATGGGCTCTTATTCAAAAACCATTTTCTCTAAACGAATTGATAATTATTATTATGAAGCAACTAGTAAAGCGAGCCAAATAAAAAGGTCGTTTGATAAAAATACTTTTGCTGCATATTCTATTTTCTGTGGTCAGGATGGGTAGTTATTGGCTATTAGGACTATACTTTTGTCTTGATAATAATACATGTCCATGACAAGCTTTCCCTTTTCGTATTGATAGTATTGAGAATATCAGAAGAAATACAAGAATACACTTCATAACAACCTCAAAACTCTTTTTTTGTTTTTAAAATAATAATAGCGACACCAATAACTCCTTCTCTATTTCTCTCTATTATGCAAGCCATAACCGTTAGACTACTTCTTGCTGGTGTCTATGTGGACTTTGTACTCTTCATTGCAATACCATTTAGCAAAATACCTTTTCAGATTTTATGGCATAGCCTTTATGGTACCTCATTTTCTCTTTGTACAAGCTCCGTAAAAATATGCAATGGTAACATAGGGAATCAGGGAAAGAATGATGACTCGATAACTGCATCTTCATTATATGTTACATAGGAAAGCTTTATGCGTTTTGTGACCTATGCGCTTTATACCAATTATATACCAGCTACACTTGTGCATAATAAGAGTAGGCATGTCACTTATCCCTTGCAAACTTAAAAATCCAACAACCCCAAACAAAGATCATGGAAAGGCTCAAAGATAAAGTTGCAGTCATCACCGGTGGGAACAGTGGTATGGGACTTGCTACAGCACAAAGATTTGTAGCAGAAGGTGCATATGTTTTCATCACCGGTCGTAGTCAAAGCGAACTTGATGCAGCAGTAAAGCAGATCGGCGGAAACAATATCAGTGGTGTCCAAGGCGATGTCTCCAATATGGCAGATCTTGATCGGTTGTATGCCGTAGTGGGAGAACAGAAGGATCGTATCGATATTCTGTTTGTAAATGCTGGTGTAGGCCAGTTCGCTCCATTGGGGACAATCACAGAAGCACACTTTGACAAAATCTTTAGCGTTAATGTGAAAGGGCTTTTATTCACTGCAAAAAGCACTTCCCTTGTTTCATGATGGTGGCTCAATTATTCTAACTGGGTCGGTTGGTGCATCCAAGGGAGGGGGCGCTACATCTGTTTACAGTGCAAGTAAAGCTGCAGTACGGTCATTTGCTCGTACATGGACTGTGGATCTAAAACATCGCAAGATCCGTGTAAACACTATAAGTCCTGGTCCAATCGACACACCCATCTTCGATAACATATCCCAGACTGAGGAAGAAATTAATCAGATAAAGGCCAACCTTGTAGCCGCCGTACCCATGGGTAGAATGGGAAGTCCTGATGAAATCGCCAAAGCCGTGTCATTTCTGGCATCAGATGACAGCAGCTATATCACAGGTATAGAACTATCTGCAGATGGAGGTATGGCACAGATCAAGGCGATCGTTAGCACAGAGAAATAATGAATTAAATGATAGTATTGGCATTGGATCTATTGTCAGGTGAGTTGTATTGTGGTGTATGTACAACTACTGCAAAGGCCAGACCTGTATTGCTAATCAGGATTATTATTATAAAGCCCATACTGAATGCCGCAACTAACAAATGTTTTGTTCTCATACCAAATATGACATACACATAATTTCTTAGTATCTTACTATATGCTTAGCTAGAAGCTAGTTATGATATTAAGTGTTCGTGGCTCTTCTATGTTTTTTACTGAACCTTTTTATAACCAATGCTATAATTGCCGATGCAAATGCTCCAAGAATGATTTTGCCAACATCTTCTGAAGAACCTTTGAAGAATGCTGTAAGTTGATCAAATGTATTGAAGATCAACTCATTGAAAGTAGGAGGATGTGAAATTATGATTGGTAAGATTGTTTTAGTTTCTAGAAATTCAGAGGGTACTGATACCTTGATCAAAGAGGATGAAACAATATCTTCAAGAATATTTGGAAATGATTGATTTGCAAGAATTGGTAACAAGTGAATACCTGCTGTATCGTTGTCTAAAGCTTTTACCTAGATAAATAGATTGTATAAGATCTACCCAGAGATAGAGCCTTACCTTCAAAGCTTTTTGAAATTGCATGGTGTGTTGAAGGATAAAGATATGATGCCTAAGAATGTAGAGTGGCTTGCAGACGCTATAGAGTTTCTTTTTATATATCTCATACTAATGACAAATATTCTTGCATATCAAAAAAGCTGGTAAGCTCCTTTGAAATTTCATTACAAAATATCTCTAATATTTCAAAGTCAACTAGGTTAAGTTTCTTTTCGCTAAACATAGCAAGCACACCAATTGCATTGCCCTTATAAATTAATGGATAACCTGCAAACGATTTTAATTTCTCTTTTCTTGCCCAATCTGGATGTCTTATCCTAGGATCATCCATTATGTCATTTGTGATTGCAGGTTTCTTAGTCCTTACTATGAGACCTATCTTGTTGGAGCTTATTGGAACCTTGGAAAATTCACCATTAATATTCTTGTATTTACCGGCACTAAATTTTAAAATTAAATATTGTCTTTCTTTATCAACTAACCAAATCCTTGCAAACTTTGCATTAAAGTATTTGACTACACTTTCTACGGTTAGTCGAAGTTTATCATTTAAATTTTCGTGTCTTTTTAAAGAATTGAGAATGTTATAGACATGTGATTCTCTTTCAATCTTGTCGTGTTCATCAAATATTGTATAAGGAGTTGCCTTTACAGTCTTTGACTCATATGAGCGATAGTCTGCTATTAGCTCCGAAAATCTATTTAAAAAATTATCACTCTCCAATTCATATTGCTCAAAAGAATCAAATACAAAGTGACATATCCAATCGAAATCTCCACTCAATCTAGCGGAGTGGATGCAGAAAGGCATTTCTTCTACATAATTCTTCAAGCGTTCTGTTAAAATTGAAACATTGTGTGAGAACTTGAATTTGAGAATAATTGTACGACTTATCTTTTCTGAAACAAACTTGGGATTAAGAATAGCAGAATATCCAAGGATCATATTGTCTTCCTCCAACCTCTGTAGTCTGTATCTCACCGCTCGTTCCGTAATTTTGTATCCCATATTTTGTAAGTTACTCCTGATTTCAGTTGAAGATATGCGTGCGTTTTTGCCAAGGTAAAAAAGAACTATTTTATCAATTTCATCAAGCAATAACAGTAATAAAGATAAAGATATTAATATTTATTTTTCCGTTTCGGAAACTATTTAGATGTGATTTATTTTTCTTGCTTTAGGAATTCAAATAACAGGACTATAAATTTCCTACTTGGAAATTTTTGTCTGAATTCATTTCCGCTGAAAATAATATCTAATTTATACCTTATAATGCGTAATGGAAGATAAAAAATTTATCTCAGCCAAGAGCGAAAGCAAGAACTCAAAAGTCAAAGAGCTGCTTCCTTTGATAATTATCGTAGCTATAACCTTAACAATTGGAGGTATTTTGTTCTGGGCCAAGCTTACGCCTGAACAAACTATAACTAATTTTAATCCTATGACTGAAACGTCTCTGAGGAACGCT
>DATDFS010000275.1:0-10452 GCA_036522495.1 Nitrososphaeraceae archaeon
GATCGATACACGAATAATGCAATAAGATGGCTTTATTTTAACATTTTATATAAACAGATGAAATTCTCTTCCTGATGGATTTTATATCATTGGAACTAAAGCAATGCCTACTAAGTAGATTGATTAGCTAATAATTTTTATAAACACACTTGTACTTGTTTACAAACCAATTATCAAGCGTAGTCTTATTCTGGTTTATATCCGTAAAATTGCAGAATATAGTTTATCAACGGCTTTCTTAGAGCCTCACTCATCTTTTTCTGAAAGATATCTTTTATTATGCTTATGCTGCAGTTTATACATATGCATGCATACAGAATAAGCAGTATATGCCGTTGAACGTCCATATACGGAAGAAGACATTAATATTGGCTGTGTTGGATTTACCCACTTTTTATGATTCTCTTCTGTCCCTCTGCAATAGTTAAATAGGATCATACAAATTTAATAATAATAATAATAATGAGCCAAGATACTCAACAGATTCGGAAACAGATATTTGACGAATTAACGAAGATTGTAGATCCCGAGATCGGCGTCTCTATAATGGAATTGGAATTAGTTGACAAAGTTGATCTCGATGTTGGAAAGGTAAATATCGATCTACATTTAACAAGTCCCTTTTGTCCAGCCGTATTTGGTTTTAAGATAGCCCAAGATGTCAGAGATAATATTTACAAGCTGCAAGGAATTCAGGATGTCAAGGTTAACGTTAGCAATCACTTTATGGCAGAAGCAATCAACAAGCAGGTAAATGAAAGCAAACCTCCTGCAAAATAGCGATTTCAAGATAATAATGCGTAAACCCGCCATGCATGATTATTATCATTCTCGCTCTCATTGTTATTGTTGAACCCGTAACTATACTCGCGTATACCTGTGCCTCAGGGTTTAATGAAAAGATAATTATTATCTGCTTAAGTATTAGATAAAGTGTATTCTATAGTATATTAATATCTCATAATAGGTTATATAACAGGCTTTAGATATAGTTAACTTTATAACGTGATAATTATTGAAAACTCCTATTTGTACCTTCGATGCGAAAACCGGCATATTATGCTCAAAATGCGAAACTAAACTACGGCTAGGACATTTGACCCATGCAGATATAGAGGGAGCAATGAAAATTACCAAGATTGCAGAACATAATCAAGATGTTAATAAATTTACCATGATAAGTGCTGCTAAGGTAGACGACGATTTCATTCTGAGCCTGCGTGGTTCCGACATTATTGTTCTACGGACAAATATGTCGCTTTCAAAAAAATTTGAGGATGAGTTTCAGAGTAAAGTTTGGTTTGTCGAAGCAGAAGCAACCGACAGGAGGTTTATAGAAAATCTTTTTTTTCCAGCAAAGGTGCTCACCGTTAACTTAATTTGGCTTCCTGACGGAAATAAATTGACCAAAGCAATAGTCACAGATGGAAATCATTCTGAGCTGGAGTCCAATGTCGAAAAAATAAAAAAAATTGCCAAAGAAATTAGGAATATCGAGTTACTCGTAGAACTTCAGCAAAAATAGATGTCAAAGGTATGACGGATATCATTCATAGATCTCATTTTGCTAACCAACTTAATGAAAAGTTAGTTGGTCAAAGCGTAAGAATTGGGGGTTGGATAGAAGATACTAGGGACATCGGTAGACTCGCCTTTCTAATAGTCAGAGATTCAACGGGTACCGCTCAAGCCATAGTCACTGGAGATAAAAATTTGCAAATGCTAAAAAATACTCCGAGGCAGAGCGTCGTTATCATATCAGGATTAGTTCAAAATAGCAAAGCTAAAGACTTTCTTATAGAACTCAAGGTAGAGGAGTTAATCGTCCTTTCGAGATCAGTTCATCCTCTGCCGATAGATCCAACAGGAAGAATTGAATCAGCAATAGATAAAAGATTGGATTCAAGAGCCCTGGATCTCAGAAACTCCAAAATTGCTGCCATATTTCATCTCCGATCAGCAGCACTTCAGAATATCAGGAAGAGTTTATATTCAAAAGGGTTTATGGAAGTAAATACTCCAAAAATCATTGGCAGTGCGAGCGAAGGCGGGGCAAATTTGTTCAGTTTTCCATATTTTAAAAAGAAGGCATACCTAGCACAGAGCCCTCAATTATACAAAGAACAGTTAACACTTGCTCTTGACAGAGTGTTTGAAATCGGGCCATACTTTAGAGCAGAGAAATCACACACTGTGAGACATCTTACCGAGTTTATCAGTGTTGATATGGAAGCAGCATTCCTCGACTACGAAGATGTAATGGATATCGTAGAAGAAATCATACTAGATGTTACTCTGGGGCTGAATGAAAGGTGTAATTCCTTCCTTCAATTAGTTACTGGCAGCCAACAAATTGCAACCCCATTTCACAAATCTGGAAGAATTGACAGATTGACTTACGAACAGTGTTTAGAAGAGCTTGCAAGAGAAGGAGAGAACATGGAATTCGGAGATGATCTATCAGACGCATCACTCCGAAAACTCGGTGAAATTCATCAAGGATTCTATTTTATTATGGATTGGCCACTCAAATTAAAGCCATTCTACATACATGAGAGAGAGGATAATTCAAAGATTTCCAAGTCCTTTGACTTACAATATGGGTATTTGGAAATAGCATCTGGCGGCAGAAGACAACACGATTCTTCAAAATTGCGTGCAAGGCTAATAGAACAAGGATTAAATCCACAAAATTTCTCAGAACACCTTAAGGCCTTCGATTGGGGGATGCCTCCACATTCAGGTTGTGGGCTTGGCTTTGATAGACTAATGATGATATTGACCAATTCCCAGAATATAAGAGATGTGGTGCTGTATCCCAGAGATACTGAGCGACTCATGCCATAGTATGGTGTATATGTACCTCTTTTATTTTTTCTTCAAAGACATACGCTTTATATTTATCTGTAATCGTAGAGTAGATTAACCACACTACTGGATTAATTTCCATGAATTTTTTGTCTGTCTGGGATGGTAATGGTTCGGCGGGATGTGAATGGAATATTCCAACCACTTGCATGCCCTGTTCTTCTACCTTTTGATATGTATTAATAAGGTCTTGCGGATCGATGCTGAAAGTAAGCGCCGATGCATCAGAATTTTTCATCGGAATCGAATCCACAACATAAACTTTTTCTCCCTTATTCTTGCCTACTAAAAGTGCACATGATTCGTTCGGTAATGAATTTTTTGCTAAGGAAACCAAACTGTTATGCAGTTGCCTGGTTATAATAATCTTGCTTAGCCTGCTGCCCATAACCTTTCTCGTAATAGATAGACGGTAATATCATTATTCTATAGCTTTTGGTAACCTGTTCGATACACCGTTTTGGATAAGACTGGCATTCTTTAATGGCATAAATTCTGAGCACTTTCAATTATTCCTTAACCATTCTGTCAGAAGTCATTTTGCATTGTATTTGAATTGTGGAGTTGGATACTATTCAACAGATGGGTTTCTTCTTCCAAATGTGTTAGTTTGTAGTGCTTTTTAGCTTCATCCTTTGTAAGAAACTCCTTTGCACAACGTGTGCATCGAAAAGTACCTGACTCATACTCGTACATGTATATATCTTCATATATTTTAGAGAACATTCCAAATATTAGTTATTTAGTATTACAACAATCTTGACGAAATTGACATTCGTTTTCATTTCCTGTAGGAAGTGCGGATGATGTCGATCTCCTTCTTTGTCTGATGACTTGGAAGCCGTTGAATCCTCAACACCGGCATACACTGATAAGATAGTGCTACAACTAATACAAATCTAATAAGAAATTCAGACTTCTAACGCACAAATCAATTTACCTTCGAAGGTCTAATTTGTGTAAGGAATATGACGAATTAATAACGAAGGCATACCTGTATAATGCAGTATACGTATGGATAAAAATGTTTACAAGATGGGAAAATTAAAACCAGTATCCCCTTTCTTTGTGCGGTGTAAAGTGTTTCTCTATTTCGTTTAACCTTTCAATGGATCCGTCATTATTTAGAAGAAGACTCGAAAAAGACGACTGATTTCGAATTTTTTGTAAAATCGAAAGGACTTGTTCGTTTGTCACTCCGTGCTTTATATCATATTCTATTTGTCTACAAACGTTCGTCAGGGTGCCATATCTATTATGCTGTCTTTTCTCCCATCTAGTAGCGTTAACTGATAATCCAGTTACAAACTTTAGAATTATTTTTTCTATGTGTTCAAGATGCCATTCTCTCATAGGAAAACTGTTTTGTGCCAAAAAAGATCAAACTATATGTATTATACTGCACATATATACCATCGCCCAAACGTCATAGAATATTCCTTTTTTGGACAAGAAGAATACAATAAAAACGATATTGCCTGTTCTTGAAGAAGCATCTTATCTGAACATAAAGCAACTGATTATGCCCCTGTATTTCTATGCTTGACAACGCTTGAGAATTTTTGCTTTCTAACTCATCTACTAACATCTAAACGCACCTATTATCAACAATATCCCCAGCAATCTTCTGTCGATTAACCTAATATATTACACATGCTGAAAGATCAAGCCAACACGCTCAGCACCAGTAAAGAACATTGCTGTTCCAAATATTACTTGCAAATATAATTTATTAACCCTAAAATGAAGACAATAGTTAATTTGATCCGAAATTTGATGCGTGTGTATTGGTGGTGAGTTTTACTGATTGACGATGCATATTCTATATCACTAACAAACAAAGCAAGAGTGGCTAGGCTTGCTACAGTTGATTCTGAAAATAAACCCCATTTGGTACCCGTCGTTTTTGTATTTGATGGCAAGTATTACTATGTACCATTAGATGAGAAGATTAAAAAAGATAAACCTGAAAGACTGAAAAGAGTTAAGAATATACAACAAAACCCCAATGTTGTTTTACTCATAGACGAATACAATGAAGATTGGAATAAGCTTCGTTTCATTATGATTAAGGGAAGAGCATCACTAATTGGTAAAAAAGAGCAACATAATGAATTAGTATTAGAAAAAGCTCACAAACTACTGTACCGAAAATACCATCAGTACAAAAAATTAGGCATAGGAGAACTATGTATAAAGATAGATCCAGAAAAAGTAATAACTTGGAAAAATCATTGATTGATTTTTATACAGTATACTTCGTCTTTTCCCTCGCCATTGTCAATGCTTACTTATCATCTGCATCTGCAGCAGTATCTGAAGCAGAGGTGCCACTGAGTATTACTTAGTTACTGTAAACTTTGCAGTCATATAAGGATGGACTTGGCAATAATATTGCACGACCTCTCCTACCTTTACGCCCTTAAGTTGTTGCGGCGTAGAGGTTGATCCTGCCGTGATAAACTTTGTATCAAATATCTTGCCTGAATTTGGATCTGAAGCACCAGTTCCAGACGTTGATGTATGGATAGTATTGTCTTTATTCTGCCATACTACTTTGTTACCAAGCGGCACTTTACCATCTGCTGGCTCATAATTAGGGTTTCCTTGAGTAGCAGCACCTGCCAAGATAGTTATGGATGTGGTCCCCGGTTGTGTAGAAGTAGGCTGTGCACTTTGAGCGGCACCGCCAGCACCGGCTGTACTCGAAGCACTACCGCTAGTCGCGGACGTTTTTCCCGCAGTATTACCTATCATGAATTTAGCCTTCATAAATGGATGGATGGTACAAAAGTAATCATACTCTCTTTGAGTCAGTTTGCTTGTATCAAGTGTATATGTTTTTTTCGGCATAATCAGGGAAGAATCAAAGGACTTGCCAGTGTCCTTAAAACTTGTCACAGTATGAGGAACATTATCGTTATTTGTCCACTGTATACCCGCCCCTTTAGGAACACTAAGGTCCTTTGGGTTATAGTTGGGATTACCTTTGGCAGATGCACCAGGCAATATGGTCGCCTTTACTACTTGCGACAGATTCGGAGGAGCTGCTTGCCCAGTAGTGGCGTTTCCCCCTCCACCTCCAGTTGTTTGTGGGGCAGCTGGAGCCTTTGGACTAACTAGTCCAAATACATAAAAACTAATACCGCCTACTATTGCGCCTCCAATAAAAATAACTGCAAGTGCTTTGATATATGGTGTCCTTCTATAGGAGGCAACCGTTAGAACTGCAGCTGGAATTGAAATTATCATCATTAATCCAATGTATGCAAAGATACTTGGAGCTTGAGCGCTTACTGTTACAGCAGCAGCGACTCCAAAGGTTACAAGAAAACCCAGTGTAATGAAGGTAGCAGACTTTGCTCGCCCCGTTGAGGGAAAACCGTCTTTAAACAAACCGGATGCAAGGAAAATCATGCCGATAAACATTGTTAAAAGTGAAACCGCATGCATTCCTTCCACAAAAGTCTTTGCTATGCCAGCAAGTGAAATCCCGACACCAACAATTCCGATCGAAGTGAGACCTATCCCAGGTGTGAGCAAATCCCAGTCAGACATTTGTTCCTAACAGCACTTGGAAGAATTTTGACATAATTAATCTTTTCTAGTTTTGTCTTTGCTCTATTTGATCTGAGAATTTGTCGGCGAATATAGAAATGGAGATACCACCCATTTATCATCATTAAAATACTAGGATACAAAGCAGCCAAAAATAGATACTAAGCATTAAAACCCTGACATAGCCTGCAAAAATTATCGCGCCGATATGCCGGCAGGAACTTTTTTATATCATTTCCCTGGCAATTTTTAGTTGTGCTTCACAGTTACTATTTCTTAACTTTGCGCTTAACCATGAAACAAACTTGTCTTCAAATTTTTTGCCCCGTGAACCACCAATTTCATCGGAATTTATCTCACATAGTTTTTCGACAAACTGTCCGGAAAGAAACAACTTAGCAAATGACCATCCGGCACTCGAAACTGGATTATCTAAAGCGAAAGTATTATAATCATTAGAAAAATTACATAATTTTTGGTATTCAGAGAGAATCTCGATTGCAATTTTGGAATCAGATTCAAAACTAGTAGTCTGAAAATCCAATATGAAGGTTCCAATATAACTGCCATTCTTATTGTTGGCCATCAGTGTTTTCCTTTCCTTGCTTCAGTTTTTCTGAGAATGAAACTAACTTGCCATGATCCTCTATTTTGATGCTTGTGTTAATCCTAACGTTTATGCCAACAGATCGGAATAAAGCCAATAACTCGCCCCCTGATATTCTTTGTTTAATTTCACCCATTCTAATCAATTCTACGATCCCATCGATTATTGATTTTGTCTGGATAGGGAACTGGGATTCTGCAAGGTTTAGAACCTCTTCTCCCCTGTTGTATAAGTAGTCAGATACAATTTCTCTATCGGTTTTTTTTGGCTGCAGAGTTGATTCTTGCTGTTGTTGTTTTATTCTTGACCTTTCAATTGCGGCTGCTTGTTCCTTCAGTGCCTTCATTTTTCGAGCTTTGATAATTGCAATATCCGGATCTTCTTCTTCCTCTGACATTAACCCTTTATCACCCCAATCGGAACCAGTCTTACCACCTTGGTTGCTATTCCAAGTGAATGGGAAACATCCGCAACTGCATCTACATCCTTGTATGCATAAGGTGTCTCTTCCACCACTCCTTCCTTCGTTAATGCCTTGATGTAGATGCCTTTTGATTGTAGTCCCTTCTGGACATCTTCGGCAGTATAGCTCCGCTTCGCAGCTGACCTTGACATTGTTCTGCCTGCACCATGAGCTGTAGATCCGAAACTCAAATCGAGAGATTTTTCATTGCCTAATAGGATCCAACTTGCGGTTCCCATAGATCCTGGTATAATTACTGGTTGACCAATAGTGCGATATTTACCCGGAATTTGATCCATACCTGCGGGAAATGCTCTAGTAGCTCCTTTTCTGTGAATAACTAGATTACGCATTTCTCCACCTTCGACTTTATGACGTTCTACTTTAGCAATATTATGGGATACATCATAAACAAGTTTCATGTCCAGTTGTTGTTCTGTCATTCCAAATACTTTTTGAAACGTTTTCCTTGTCCAGTGTGTTATTAGCTGTCTGTTAGACCATGCAAAGTTCAAAGCACAATACATTGCCTGACGATAATCTTCGCCTTCAGAAGAATTATTCGGTACGCATGCTAGCTCCCTGTCGGCAATTTTCATGCCGTACTTCCGTAAAGCAATTTCTGAAATACGCAAATAATCGCTGCATACTTGATGCCCAAATCCCCTTGATCCACAGTGGATTAGAACTGTCAGCTGTCCTTTCTCATCTATACCCATAGCTTTTGCGGCTCTTTCATCGAAGATTTTGTTGACTTTCTGTATCTCAAGAAAATGATTGCCCGAACCAAGGCTACCCAATTGAGGAGAACCGCGCTTCCTTGCCATATCTGAAACACTTGTAGGATCAGCTCCAACCATCCTTCCACCTTCTTCACAGACTTCTGCATCTTGTTTCCATCCATAGCCCTGCTCAATAGCCCAATCTACGCCTTCTACAAGCAATTCATCAAGCTCTGATTTACTTAGTTTAATGGTTCCTTTGCTACCAACTCCCAAAGGAATAGATGTAAACAATTCATTCACAATATCTTTTATATTTGACCTTATGTCGTTTTCAGTCAAGGCTGTTCTGAGCAACCTCACGCCACAATTAATATCATAACCGACTCCACCCGGGCTGATAACGCCCTCTTCAAGGTCAAGCGCGGCTACTCCACCTACAGGGAATCCATAGCCTTCGTGGCCATCGGGCAGAACTACGACATGTTTTCTCACTCCAGGGAGCGTTGAGACATTGGCCGCCTGATCAACTGTTCTATCGGCAATCATCTTTGAAACAAGATTATCAGTAGCATAAATCGTAACGGGCACATTCATTCCCTTTGAGGAATCCTTTTCAATACGAAATTCAAAGTCATTAACTTTCCTGACTCTGTGGCTACCACTTTTAGTTAATAAGTCACTCATCTCTTCAAATGGGTTTGCCTACGAGTTATTATAAGCATTGCTTGAGAAGGGCACAAAATTTTCATCATTATAATTTTTTTGCACATGCATACCAGACTTGGAGTTTCTTTTGACCATAGTAGTGGATAAATGTATGAAGCCTTTCTCGTAACCTAAACGGTAATCTGATAGCTCGTATATTTACATTGGCTTGTGTAAGGATTGATATTCAAATATAATCTATAATACTTGAATATTATACATCCAAGATTCTAGATTGTTTACAAGCCGGAGAACGTAAGGCTTGACAAGGTTTATCTTTCTACTGTTTGCTGTTTGTGATAGATATGCCTATTCTACCAATTGATTCAGGACGATATGGAAGCGCAGAAATCAAGCAAATATTCGAAGAAACGAAACGATTACAATATCAATTGGACTTTGAAGCTGCAGTAGCAGACTCACAAGCCCAAATTGGGATGATTCCAATTGATGCTTCTAAGGAAATTCTGAAAGGAGCAAAATCCGGCAGGGTTACTCTTCAGAGAGTTAAGGAATTAGAAGCAATAAGTGAACACGACACAGCAGCATTAGTTGAGGCTTTAAGTGAACAGTGTTCAGATAAAGCGAAGCCATGGGTCCATTACGGTCTTACAAGTAACGATGTTGTAGACACAAGCACTTCAATGCAAGTGAAGGATGCATTTGGGATTATCGAGCCTAAAATTTCTAAACTAGCGACCATGCTGACGGAGAGGGCGATGGAATTTCGAAATCAACCTGCAGTTGGGAGAACACATGGACAGCATTCGAGCATTATATCTTTTGGATTAAAATTTGCTGTATGGGCTGCGGAAATGGCAAAACACATTGAAAGAATTGAAGAAGGAAAAAAACGTTTTTTACTTTGTAAAACCCTGGGCGTTGTTGGAACAGGCTCTCTAATGGGAGAAAGAGCATTAGAGATTCAGGAAACAGTAGCAAAGGCTTTGGGCCTTTATGCTGTTGATGCTGCCACACAGGTTATTCCTCGTGAACGATATGCAGAGATGCAATTTTTGATTGCGCTCATAGGCTCGACACTTGATAAAATTGCTATTGAGATTAGAAATCTACAGAGAACAGAACTTGGTGAAGTCGCCGAACCATTCAGAAAGGATCAGATGGGAAGTAGTGCAGTTCCCGTTAAGCGCAATCCAATCAAAAGCGAGAGAGTTTCTTCTCTTGCGAAGATTCTTCGATCCACGGTTAATGTAGCAATGGAAAACATCGCGTTATGGCATGAGAGAGATTTATCAAATTCAGCAAATGAGCGCTTTACTATTCCCATGTCTTCGATCCTCTTAGATGATATGCTAAATACAATGATTAACGTCATTTTGGAACTGAAAGTAAATAAGGAAAGGATCATTTCTAACTTAGATATGACAATGGGTCAAATCTACGCAGAATTCATTCTTGAAGCTTTAGTTAAGAAAGGGATTCCTAGATTTGAGGCATATAGGAATATCCAAAGGATTGCGTTTGCTTCGCAGGAGAGGAAAGAGCATTTCTATCATGCCATAAAC
>DATDFS010000276.1:0-4088 GCA_036522495.1 Nitrososphaeraceae archaeon
TGAATCAAGGAAAAGTTGGAGCTGCTTTTGAACACTCATATAGTTACATCCATTTTCAAGCATTCCTTTCTTAAGATTGGATTTAAGAAAGATTGCTATAGAACAGTCCAAGGGATTACAAGAGCACTATCCGACTACATCACCAGGATTGAAGAAATGCATTTTACACATAGCCGAAGAAGGATATTAAAGATTAGACCTTCTGTTAGGAATCTTAATCTTGAAGAAGAAGAAGAGAACCTGATAAGCCAGTAATACTGATAGTTGATGCATCTGGTTTAGCCGTATCGAAGAAAAGAGATTACATCGAGGAAAAATGGATACGGAAGAAAAAGGAGTATCTCAAGTTGCATATTGCTGTAGATGATGAGGAATCCAGAAGAGTAGCATCGTTCAGAATTACTAAAGGAAATATACATGATACAAAAAAGTTCGGCCAGCTGATGAAGGAATCAGCCAGAAGATATAGTACAGATAAAGTATATGGTGATGACAAAGCATACGACAACAGAAGAAAGAACTTCAATTTACTAGATTGCATAAATGCTGAACCAACCATCATTAGTAGTAGCAAAAATGCTTCTTCCAGATCTAAGGGATGTCAAATAAGAAGAGACGAAGTCTTCTTGCTTATCAAGAAATTAGGATATGAGGGATGGAAGGAGCTAAAGTATATAGGTAGAAGATGGATGGATTGCAGAAGTCGTCTTTTGCTCGCTAAAGAGAGTATTAGGTGAAGATCTCCTTTCAAAGAAATTCAATACACAAAAAGTTGAAACAGGATTTAAAGTGATGCTATACAATAACTTCATCAGCCTGTAAACCAATCAATAATATAACAAGTCAAAACAGAAAGTGTACAGCATCTATCTATGGATTTGAGCTATACAGTATCACTAAATATATTACACCTACAATCTCCAATTTAACAACAAAAATAACAGGTATTTCGAAGGAAAGGTAACTTCGACGTATTAAAAAGGCTATACAGAAGAGATAGAAGATATTGAAAATGTTCAAAGCTGCTTAATTCTTGATTGCAGCCTTTGTACTCATATATTTTCGATCGATAAAGATTCATTCAATTATAAAATTAGTTCCTGCTTAGCAATTTGTTTTCATTGACTTGGAATGGAAGGATTATTTCTTTGTCCCCTTCTGTTACGTCGGGCCATCTTGTTTTCTTTGTTCCATCGTTGATTATACATATCTTTGGCAATTTGATTCGGAGACAAGAAACTCAAGGTTTAGAACAAAGTAGGCCCTTGACCTGGTAGGAATTTCGCTAGTAATCATTGAAATTGTATATATTGGCGAATGATATTATAAACAGATCCAATGATGATTATAAAATTAAAAGGCAATAGCTCGGGGAATTTTGTCCTCGTATTAGTCAAACTGTATTGCTTCTAAAGCTTTAATCATCCCCGCCATCAGTCAGATACCCGATCTAGAAGGAGCAGCCATTCTAATAGAATCACTTACTAAAGTTAGCGATATAGAAGGCTTGAAACTAGATAGTCAGTATCTTATGGGCAAGGAGCAAGTCTAAAAAAAGAATGGAAAGAATTGTTCAGTCATTATCCGAGCAAGAACTGGGACAGGCTCAGACACGAAACAGGGAAGGAGTAATGCATGGATAGTGATGTCATTAGGATCGGAATCTGTTTATACTGGTTAAATGATTCGTGTGTATACAAAAACTCATTATCATTGATATAGTACGGTCGTGCTGTTTCAAATTTGAATGCCATATACGGGAGCAGTCAACTAATCTTGTACGATACCTCTCCAAAGGTTCACAACAAAAATACATATACACAATTTTCGTGGTATATCTTTGATCAATAAATTTAAGTATAGAATAATTGATGAATAGTGTGCATGTGCCTTCTAAAGTTATACAGGTAAGGCTATTATTACGAGTATGACCAGTGACTTAAGCTTGGCCGGAATCATAATGGAACTACTGCCAGAAGACCAAGTTCATCATACCTACCTTAATAGCTGTAGTAGCTGTTTTATTTGTATGAGTTGGACGAAGCTTTATATCAAAAAATGAACCGAGTTTATACAAAATGCATTAATCATACAACTTGCAAACAGGATTCAAGAACCTTTCTCGCGAAGCTCTTAAGCCTCCATTATAACTATACATAATATAATATGGTAGATGATAAAGAAGACATTCTTACAAAAGAAATACAATCTTGGGATAGCTTCAAATATACACTAAGAGAAGAGAATGCTACTCTATTTGGCCAAATGTTAAAGGAATGTCAGGGAGAAGACGATGAAGAAGGCGAAGTGGTACAATTCGCTAACGCAGTGAGCGCAAAAGGAGAATCTTTTGCCGCCGAATCATTGTTTATGACCCTGATATTACTGCAGCAAAGAATGATAAATAGGCTGAGTTGTCAATTATGAAGGGAAATAGGTATGACTCCTCTTCTGCTGATTTGAGATTGTAGCCCACTCACACGGCGGTAAGGGCAAACCAAAAGGCTGCATGGAACCTATGACCGCAGTATTAAAAGACAAAACACACGTGTTCGAGAGCAACTAGGAGTTTATTATTGTTATTGATTAGGTTCAAATATTGCTCCAACTATTTCTGTTCTTACAAAGTTCTCAAAAGCAGGATTGAACCATTTATCGATCTGTATTTGTTTCCATGTGTCCCTTAATGTTCCCTTCTGAAAATAATTTCTCATCTACTGTAACCACTCCCCATTCAATATCAATAAGCACTCCCTTGTTGCATTGCACGTTCAGGAGCACATACCTAGAGAATATAAAATGAAAAGTTATTTCCCTGGTGTTCGTATACTCGTGTGTGTCTTTCCTTTTGTATAGATAGATCGGCCATGGCAAGCTCAGTCATCCTGTGAAACTTTTCATCAAGTCGTTAAGAACTCTAGTTTGCTGGTCTACGCAGAGAATTTGTTATGACCTCTGAAGTTAGAGAAATTTTCGTTGCAATCATAAGTTTTACTTATGATTTATTCTAAAAACTGATGATCATTCAAAAAAGGATTTGATTTATTTACAATGTCACTAAATCTAATTAATCTATTGAGCTTGCATAATCAATTTCATGAATTCATTAGAAACGATTGGATGGATTACATCGGGTCTTGCACCAATGCTTTGTGTAATGACAATTGGTTGGCGTGCTGTTAATAAAAAAAGGTTTCAGTTGAAAGGGGCATCAACAAATGCGTTATAATAATAGTGTAGATGCGCTGCGAGAATTACTAGAATTCTCGGAAGAAGAACCTAATTGTAAATATGCAAGTGAAGAGAGTATCGTATCATCTTCTTCTGCTTCCTGCTCTATAACTCAAGCCTATGAGGATATCTTCTATTCAGCAAATGGAGCAGCCTACTACTTTGTAGAAGTGACCTGTAGTGATGGGATCCAATACGGCATACAAGCTTATGGAGAGGAAGCCAGAGCTTTATATAAAGAAGTTAACAGATATACAGCGTCTAATATCACACATAAAGTGGAGGAAAAGAAAAAATTCTATGACGAAGAAAAACATTCTGGCGGTCTTGACAGTAACGGTACTTCACTGATCTTCGAAAAGATTAGAGACGTATGCATATGGAAGAAAAGGCTGGATTAATAACTCTGAAAGGTACGACTAGCTTGTCGTATTATCTCTGTTCTCACTCATATACATAACAGCATGCACATCAGCTAGGTTAATCAGCAACTCATTCCTAACTTCTTCATGCAAATTGCCAAAATTATCAGCTACAACATGAGCCTCATCTTTGCTGTCAGCCAGCTTAACTGTTGATAATGTGTCAAGGATATGAGTATGATGTGTAAGACGTATAGAAGGAGATTATACCCAGCGTGTCAACATATTATGTCCTAGTTGGCATTGTACAAACAATACCCGCAATTGCTTTTTATACTTTTTATATAGTCCGCGATAATATTCTTCAAGACAAATATGCTGACCCAATCCTCGTCTTCAAAGTAAGTACATTTTGTCGTACGATGTAGATTGCGCCCCCTATACGAGACTTAGGAACTTAGTTGATATTCTTGTAAAATACGAGAAAATAGATTT
>DATDFS010000277.1:0-3322 GCA_036522495.1 Nitrososphaeraceae archaeon
GGTCCTAGTCTACCCATGGATTGGTGAAGGGCTATGTCCAGCGTGCAGAATAGGTCAAGAGAACCTGTGTGATAAACCCAGATCATTAGGAGTGTATACAGATGGTGGATATGCAGAGTATGTTTTGGTACCAAGCTACAAGTATCTAGTGAAAATAGGAGATGGTATGGATATGAATGCAAGTGCGACATTATCATGCTCTGCGCTGACAGCATAGGGGGCGGTAAAGAATACCAATCTAAAACCGGATGATAATGTGGTTATTGTTGGTACAGGAAACTAGGCCTGATGGCCATGCAGCTGGCTAAAGCACTGGTGCAAAAATAATTGCCATGGATTTAGATGATGAAAAATTAGTGGTTGCCAAAAATAATGGTGCAGATAATGTGATCAACTCAAAAAGATGACCCTGTAAAGGCAGTTATCGAATTAACCAATAAACTTGGTGCAGACGCAGTGATTGACTCTCAACGCTTCGAAGACTGGAAACAGAAAAGCAATTTCTTAGAAGAAGGGCTAGGGCGGTACTTGTAGGATTGTTCGGAGGTGAGCTAAAACTAAATTTAGTTACAATGCCTACAAGAGCGTCCGATTAATCGGATCATATACTGGGACACTAAGCGATGTGGTGGAACTGGTTTCATTAGCAACCAGAGGTGTAATAAATCCTATAGTTTCAGATACGTTCAAACTTAGTCAGGCGACAGAGACGTTGTCAAAGCTAAAGGATGGTAAAATTATTGGCAGAGGAGTCATAAATCCATGAAGATATCATATATTCAAAAAAAGACATTAGCCCAGCAGCCGAACATAATTTTACGAACCACTTATGACTGCAGTGTTGTGGATTCGGTACTGTATTGATTATTAATACCTAAAATAATATCTGCCAGCCTAGACAACTTGACAGGTTTTATCAAAATCTGTATTCTCTTATCTCTAAAAAATTCATCCTCAGATACCTCTTTTTTTACACTTTCAAATGCAGTTATTAAAAGAATTGGTGCCAAAGCATGTTCACTAAGTATTTCCCTTACTGCTTGCAGCCCATTCTTTTTACCTGGTAGTTTATAGTCTACTATGACAAGATCTGGCATATATCTTTCATAATCTATCAATACTTCATCAGCGATAATGGAACATGCAATTACAGAAAATCCCCTTCTTGTTAGAAAATCCTTATATAAGTGCAGGATGTCTAGCTCGTCTTCAACTATCATTACTTTACGAATTTGTTGCTGCCTAGGTATTCTCATACACAATATTGGCTGTGATTCTTAAAAAATGTATATAGTTAAGCGTTAGCCACAGGTCTAAATCGAAGAATTGCGCCAACCTTACCGATACTTCCTAACTGCGCTCCTTCTTCCGTCTTTCCAGAGATTACTTCAAGCTTGCTTCCACTTAGTGTAACCAGCTCTTCGAAATAATCTACAATGTCTTTTTCATAGGTTTCAAAATCAATCGCATTGCATGATGGGCATGGTCTAGAAATTATTTCCTGCTTCATTGTTGTGACATTGGGCCGTTCGACAAACTTTTCTTGAACGGTTCCGCATCTTTTACATTTTACCTCGATCTTTACGTAATCAATGTCGTCAGTTACAATAACCGTATCAACAATCCCATTTTTCAACGACTTTATAACATCAATAATGCCATAAATTCCAAGACCTTTTCCAGCATGCACCTCACCCATAAACTTCTTTATAATTCTTTTTTCTTCCATTAATCGGTATTCAGTCATGACTCCTTGCTCGTTCACTTTGTCAATAATTTCTCTTACTCCTTCGTCTCCTGAATATGATGTGTCTAACGTACTTATAACGTTGTTTTGTAACCTATAGTCTAGATATTCTTCTTTGAGAAAATTTTCTTTAGTCGGACCAGGTCCACCCACAATAATACCTTTCACATAAAATTGACCGATGAATACTTTTTGAGAATGATCTGCAATCCGATGATAATACTCATTTAATTCATTGTCGCGAAGCCTTTCAAACCTCCTTGCCGATTGACCCCCTTGCCGATGCTTTCCTGCCACGCCTGATGTGAGTGTGTCTATTACCTCCCATCTATCACCCGTTAAAATTCCTAGACCGGCTTCTTGTGTGTCAATTGCCAAAATTCCTATTACCTTATCGTCTTTCATCATATCTTTTAGATGATCAGTCCAAAAATGATCATCACACCGATAGAGGTTTATCTGAATTGGCTTCGGAGGGATAACGGAGTAGAGATCGATTTTTTCTGTACCAAAGCCTTTGCCTGTTGGAATAGCTCCGCAGAAAATAACTAGACCATTCTCCGGAGTCTCCTTAAAAAGCTTCAGATGCTCAACCGTTCGACTTAGAGCGTCTTGAACATGAGTTCGAGTTAGGTCAGATTTAATGTTTGACGCAGTTCCTGCTTCATTGCGCAACTGCGATATGACATCGAAAATTTGTCGACGCGGGGGAATATAGACGGTGACTAATTCAGTGCCATGACCTGAAATACCTGATAATTCATTTAACATTTTCTTTAGTCTATATCTTTTTACCGAATCCCAAGTATTATTTTGGTTAGTGTTCATGCTATGAGTAGTAAGAAATCTTTGTCTTGACATAATATAAGGCTATCAAAACCAGAAGGATCTAGTAGGACAAGAGATTTGACTTTAGTCCCTTTCCATTCACCTTTTATCGGTGAAGGTTATAAGGCAGATTGACCAAAAAAAAGAACTCATCTACATGCTTCCAAGGCTCGAATATATTAAACAGGCAAGGGTCAGGTTAGGGATTACGCAAAGAAAGCTAGCGGCATCAGCTGGAATCAGCACGTCAATGATAAATCAGATAGAATCAGGACGATGTAAACCCAGTTATGAAACTGCTAGAAAAATATTTGAAATCTTAAGTTCCTTAGAAGGCCAATCTTCCCTGAAGGCAGGGAACATTTGCAGCCGAAATCTAATCTCTGTACAAAAACACGAAACTCTCCACTTTGCCATAGAGAAAATGAGAATAAATTCGATAAGCCAGATTCCCGTCTTTGATGGATGTCGAGCTGTAGGAATACTTAGTGAAGACGGGCTAGCAAAGAATCTAATCGAAAAAGATGAAAAAATGATGCGTGATATGCCCGTTTCGATAATAATGGAGCCTCCTCCACCCGTAGTAGACATATCGACACCTGCTAAAGCTCTGGTTCCCTTGGTTAGATTTGCGAAGTGTGTTCTAGTTGGTGAAAGAGGAGATGTCATCGGAATAATTACGGTTACCGACACTTTAAAAATGGTTGAATAAGCATTATATTCAATCAGACAGCTTTTCAAGCCCCA
>DATDFS010000278.1:0-10069 GCA_036522495.1 Nitrososphaeraceae archaeon
GACTTCGTATCCATTGATATTGGGTATTCTTGTTCCATTAGTTACTGCATAATAATTCATTTCTGGGTCCCATGAAGTTATCTTTACTGAATCAACCTTTAGGCTGCCATGTACATCTATGCCGTATGCAGCTGTTCCATCTGAGATTATCCTGAGCCATGCGGTATCCGTTGAATTAATGTAGAAAGTTGCTCCCTGAGAAATTGTCAGATTCGCGTTTAATAACCAGAGATTACCGCTAGAAGATGAGGACTCTCTTTGTCGTTCAATGCCTAGAATATTTGGATCGTTTAGACTGTTGTATACATCTGTGAGACTTGCAGAAGTACAAGTTACAGTAATTAGTCTCGCTGATGGGTCATAATTAATACATGAAGAAGAACCTGCTGTTCTCGGAGATTTTGCTATCGCCTCCTGATAGATAGGAATATTTAATATTGTACTAGGAATCAACGATGGTAAAGAAATGGAAAAGAACATCAATAGTACAGACAAAATAGCAATATCGCATAATGTCAAACAGCTAAATAATTTTGTACCAGCATTATCTTCTTCATGCATACCTGCCAACGACTTGTAAAAGGACAGCTATTTATATACTAATTTGATATGAAAAAGTAGCAGACTTACATCAACGGTAACATTCAGTAGTTTATTCATACATCCTAGTATTTGCTTTGAAACAGCAGAAATGATCTGTCGAACTTCGTATCATAGGGTCTAGGTTAATTGTAAGTAACTGTCCCAATTGTTCGTGTTGCTGTTTGGCAACGTGTATATAAAGTCAGAAAATTGGGAAGATGCAAATAGTGACAGCCATTGGATCAGAGTATATAATCTAATTGATTCAGCAGTGAATGTCAAACATGTAGAGGTTCTGCTGATCAAATTCTAACATATGACGGTCTTATGGCACCATTTAGATGGGATTACGCATCAAATGTAGAGATTAAGAACTTCAGCTTAAGGGAGATACAACATCGACACGAAAAGTCCATCTTTTTTATTTTATATTGTCTTCAAAATCGGTTCAGTATGGCTTCCAATATGAATCAACGAGGAGCCGTCCAGGTTGTGATAAAGGGGATTTTTCATTCTAATACAGACATATTGAATGATGCCAAGGACGAATAATCCTTTGAATTTATTTTAATAATGACCCGATGCACACCTGGGTCCAGTGTTGGTGACTTTATAGAAAAGTCGCCATCAGTAACTGTTATGTTACGTAATTTGTAAGTTGCATCATAATCGGTATTTATCAAGGTTATTTTTGCAACAAGGTTTTTCAAATGGTTGCCAGTCTGTAAATTCTGTATACTGAATCGTAGTTGAATTAAATCTTCCATTGTAGGATGTTCTGGTAGATATGAAAATTGGATTTTAATATTATTTTGTCTATCCTTCCATTCTTGAGTTATATTGTTATAAATATGTGCATACGCAGTATTAGGGGTATTAGAAAATATTGTTATAGCAGATGTAACTAAAGACAACAATATTGTTGTCAATGCCAAGCTGACAGGATAAAATTCACTCGAAATGGTTTTGATGGAGAGTGTATTTATAACAATTGTTGTTGGTTCATATAATAAACTGGAGCTGCGACGCCAGTGATACAAGGTGACAGAAGTTATCACAGCCGTGTTTAGTACATAACTGACACTTGAATATTCTGTTGCCGACAATGGGATTTGCATATTAATTCTCTAGATAATGGCAGATCCATTACAAAAGCTATGAACTGTCGTCTACAAGTTATGACTGCCATCCGACTTTCAAAAATTCCTTAATAGTAGAAGACCATAAAAACAGCGACAGCAGTTGGATCTATCAAATTTTGTTATGTCTGATGTGACATCATCTCCCACTCTTACAGAGATGTTGCTATTGCATCTGTCTTATACTTTGATTAATCAGCATGCAGAATGCTATGAAACTGAAATGTAATTATCACCACAATGCTGAAGAAACTTAAGAACAGTATTTATTATCAGTGCGTGATTAGCTTCCAATTGTGTAGTTACTAAACAATATATCCCATAAGCATTAATCACAGCAATCAACTCTTTGTGATGTCCCTATACAAACCGTTAGGATCTCAGAGCATATTTCATTTTTGCAGCATTGAAGAATCTTGCAAGTGAACGCTAATCAAGTTAACCCAAGCCTTAATTATGGTCAACTTCGTAAAGTTGTGAGTAGCGCGCTAGGTGTTAGAGAACAAGACTGCTTCATTCTTAGATCAGATAGCAAAGCCAGTAGCAAAAAGCTCCAGCACAATATATATTAACCTGGGGATGCAGTCGCCAAAAGAAGAGTTGCCTGTTGATTGCTTTCCGTTTGGGAAAGATCATCATCTTTTTACATGTCAGACGTAGCGAATTTTTAGAACCTACCTAATTTATCTCCCCCTTTAACCTTCTTATTTCTTCGATGAGTGTGTTACAGATAGTGTTGTACCTTATTTCAACTTCATTTTGATCCTTCCCTTTAGCAACAAGCTGGATACGCAGCCTTGGCTTATTCTCCGTGCTATATTCTTGGGGGTGAGTTTTTATATAAGTATAATCGGAAGGGTTAGACTCAACTATCTCTGAGAGCATAGGAGCAAGCATTGCTTCACTAACAGCAGTTACTTCAAAACTGCCCTCCTTCAAGTAAAATTCACCTATCGTATTCTTTATTTGTGGAAGGACACTTTCTAAAAATATTGCTTCCATTTCTTTTGGTACTCCTGGAAGACAAATAATCTTTGTTTTGTCCGGAGTTGCCTCAACAAGTACAGAAGGCGCTGTACCGATGGGATTTTGAATTGGAATTGATCCCCTCGGAATTTTTGCCATCTTTAATCTCACCTCATCTAGTTCATAATTCATTGATCTACGTGCATAACTTTTCCTCAGCATCTTTACTGCCGTTTTATCGAGTACAAGATCTAAATCTAATCCGATGGCAATTCCTTGTAATGTTTTATCATCGTATGTAGGACCAAGACCCCCTGACAAGATTAGCCAGTTCGGTACTCTTGCAATTGACTCCTTTATAGCAGAAGCGATCTCATTAACATCATCTCCAACCACGGTTATCCGTTTCACAAAACCACCAGATTCGGTAATCTTGTTTGAAATCCATTGGGCATTGGTGTTAATAGTAATGCCCGAAAGCAATTCATTTCCTACACACAGTATCTCTAGAGTAAACATGACCATGAAAGTCGATGTAATTTATAATGATGTTGTTATTTAAAACAATGTACTCTACAGATCCATCACTCACTGATATCTTAACTGCCTGTCTAAGAAATTGCTGAATGTGTAGATATGATAATAGTCGATCTAGATCAGAACATCAGCATAGGTATATCGTATCGTCTCTTGCCACATCTAAGTATGAGCTATATGTGAATATGAGCAATATCGAACTGTGCAAGCTGTCAGAAAAATTTTTTAGATGATACTTGAAATACACATGCATTCACGTTGTTTGGATATTATGTTGTAGCCATATTGGCATATGTCTATATATAGATAATTCTTTTGAGTTAGTGTACAAGATTTATGTTAGCAAGACTAAAAAGCATTTTTTATAATATATGGCACAATGATAAAAAAATGCAAGGTATATCCAACAAGAAGGTTATTATTGTTTGCGGCATTTTTATCGGTACTGCATTGATTTTATATTGGCTAGCTTGACTTGACGTAGCTCTCATAATACTGCAGTTGTCCTAGTTGGAGTGTTTTATAACGGTCCTGTAATTTTAAAAAACATTTTGGATGTACGAAGACCTCATCATGGGATCGTTAGATGCTGACCCGGATGAAGGATGATCCTAATCCTTCAATACATAATCCAGGAAATTCTCCAAATCTACTGTGGCAAGACAGCACACCTTGTCAGCAGCGCCATAATATACAAATAATTTTCCATCCATAACGTAAGCAGCGGTAGGAAAAACCACGTTATTAACATCACCATTCTTCTCATATGGCTCCTTGGGTTCCAGAATGGGTCTTTTTGTCCTTGCAATTACTCTAGTCGGTTCGTTTAAGTCGAGAAGCGCAGCGCCTGCTGCATAAACATGATCCTTATCAACTCCGTGATATATTAAGAGCCAGCCTTGCTTTGTTTTTATAGGCGGAGGTCCTGCTCCAACCTTTAGCATTTCCCATTGTTGCTCCGGTTTGATAAGAAGCGTATGTTTCTCAAAGTTTGTTAGTGAAGTGCCTTCTCCTATCCATATACTAGGTCTCTGAACACCATACTTTGAGCCAACCCAGGTACTTGGTCTATGCAAAAACAAATACCTCAAATTTTGAATACCGTCTGATATGTTTTCGGGAAACAGAACAACATCCTTATTATCTGATCCTTTGCTGGTTATGATGCCGAGTCTTGTATAATTATCGAAATCGGTCGTTGTGGCTAAGGCCGTTGACGCTGACGGTCTTTGGCTTACATAATCAGAAAGTACTACATAGCTGAGGAAAGTTTGGTGACCAATTTTTACGAGTCTAGGATCTTCGATTCCATATTTTTCATATTCTTCTGAAGGTGCTATTGCGATCTCTTTTCTCTTATCGAAACAATAACCGTCAGTGCTAGTTGCATATCCAATCCTCGAAATGTATTTTTCATATTCGCCGACTGCTCTGTATAACATATGGATTCTATTGTCTTCACGCAAAACAGCGCAGTTGAAAACCGCCTTCGATTCCCACCAGTTTGATTCATTTGGAAGTAATATGGGATTTCTTTTGTACCTTACCAGAGCCTCGTTTTGCATTTAATATCTAGTTTTTCGCTTCTCTATGTATAAAAATCGTTCGAATAGTCAAGATCCGTATAGAAAAAACGTATGAAATAACAAGCATCTAGATGAAGGGGCCTTTCAAAGATCTATTACACCGTTCACGCAGCTGTTCTTGAACAATTACAGAGAGCCAGCAAGAAAATGAATGTCGTAACTAGAAAACCTTTGAAGGTTTTATCACCTGAAAGCCAAATTACCTAGCGATAGTTGAAAAATCCCCGTCCTGTAACGTGGCCTTTTCCTACGAATTGTTATGTATAGCTATTCATCCATCCGGGAATGAATTCATTTTTACATAGACATTTGACAGAAGGTCAACCCCGATCATTCTAATCCACCCACACAATAACTTGTCAGCTGAGATAGGAGAATTCCGCAAGCTTTATAATAAAACTAAATAGATCATACGATGATGTTTATAAGTACAACAAGAAAATTGGAAATCACTGCGATTATTGCAGTGCTGGCATTTACAACAATAAGCATAGCTGGTCTTCATAACATAAATGCCATAATACCAGCATTTGCACAGCAACAACAATCATTCACCGCTAAACTGTCAGGTAATAACGAAGTACCACCTTTGACGACTATCGCAACAGGTATGGCCCAATTCCAGATAAGCTCCGATGGAAAACAAATAAGTTATACTCTAACTGCTAAGAACCTAAAAAATTTCATGATGGCACATATTCATCAAGGCAAACCAGGGGAGATGGGACCACCAGTAGCAATGTTATCAATGGGAAATGGAAAGATTACATCTGCAGATCTACAGGGGCCGTTGGCTGGTAAGCAAATGTCAGATCTGGTTAATATCATGAAAAATGGAGGAGCGTATGTCAATGTTCACACTCAGCAAAATCAGAACGGTGAGATTCGTGGCCAAATATCATCACCATAACCTTTCTTGATCCATCAAGCGAATTACCATAGTATACTATACAACAAATAAAACGGCTATTGATACTGTAAAGTTCCACAGTAGCACTACCTACTTCTTCCGTAGGTGATTGTATTTATGAATACATGGTTGACATATAGGCTAGTCATTTAAGGATATTTAAAAATGTTCAAGATTCTTCTATAGTCGCTGCTAAATACTTGAAATAGGATAGTGAGATATAAATAAGCTTTACAAATTTCGTTAGTATATATGATAAAGATCGGGTTGATTGGCAAAACTAATACTGGAAAAACTACATTCTTTAATTCTGCAACGCTCGATACAGCGGAAATTTCCAATTACCCGTTTACGACTAAGCAACCCAATATAGGCAATGCCAATGCGATCACCCTGTGTGTTCATAAGGAATTCCGTGTACAAGATAGTCCGAAGAATTCACGCTGTATTGACGGTTGGAGATTTATTCCAGTAGATCTTGTCGATCTACCAGGGCTAATCAAGGGTGCCTGGGAAGGTAAAGGCTTGGGAAATCAATTTCTCTCCGTAGCGGCACAATCTGATGCGCTTTTGCATATCATAGATGCGTCCGGTAGCATTGATGCGTCCGGAAAAATAGCGGAGCCAGGAACCGGAGATCCAGTAGCAGACATAGGGGATATTGAAGAAGAACTAGTCATGTGGTATTTGAAGCTGCTTGAAGGCAATCATGATAAAATTTCAAGGGCAATTAATTCCGGTATTGACACCGTTAACGCCATTACGGATGTATTCAGAGGTATTGGGGTGAGAGAAGAGCATGTTAGATTTGCCCTTGAAAATAACAAGCTCTGTGGTATGCGATTTGATGATTTTGATCCCCAACGAAGGAAGGACTTTTGCTGGAGTTTAAGGGATGTATCAAAACCAACGTTAATTGTGGCAAATAAGGTAGATTTGCCTTCTGCATCAGAAAATTTCCGTAGAATACGAGAGCAGTACAAGGATATAATCGTAGTTCCTTCCAGTGCAGACGCCGAGCTCACCTTGAGGCGAGCTGAAAGTCGCGGATTGATCCACTATATAGCAGGTGATGAACGATTTGAGATAAAAGATCAAGCTGGACTAAACGACAAGCAAAAATGGGCACTAAACTTCATAAGGAAAGATATACTAGGCGAATATATGCGAACAGGTGTTCAATTCGCTATCAATGTGGCTGTGTTTAAGTTACTAGGAATGAATGCTGTTTATCCTGTAGCTGATGCCGGCAGACTGTCTGACAAATATGGAAATATTTTGCCTGATGTATATTTGATGAAAGCGGGATCTACTGTAGAGGATCTTGCAAGGGATATACATAGTGAGTTGGCAAAAGGATTGCTTTATGCACTAGATATTCGTGATGGCCTAAGATTGCCAACTAACTACCAACTTAAAGATAGGGACGTAGTATCAATAATCTCCACAAAGAAGAAAAAATAGCAAGAACGTACGAGACTCAAATCAGAAAGAATTCAATGAAGGATATATGTAACTTCTAGAGTCTAAAGAAACTATATATTTCCTGTAGCGTTGGGGATGACGAAGTTTTTATATTATTTCAGCAATGATTTCGTTATGTTATTACCAAATTCCTGTTCACTCAAAATGGGTGACAATGGATGTCAAATTCCACCGTCCTATGTCGTCTCAATTAACACTCAAAATGAAGAATATATGATAGGGGTAGTGTGCAAGGAGCACATGGGAGAAATCGAGAAACGACTGACAATCTTGCAGGTATCGACCAAGCTTCCAAGGGGTAATATAAAGTTCGAACCCATAAAGGTGGTCATGACGGATTGTATTAAGGGCGGAGTTGAAGATTACATCTGACTTGATTTACTGCGACAACATTACACAGGGTAAATAACAGGATTGAAACTGCATTTAATGGAGAAAAATACTGTAATCAATGCTGGTTATTAGTTGAACATACAAAAAGCTCAAATGTCCCAGATAAATTTTAAAAGATTATTTGGAATACTATTCACTGTCTTCATCATTATAATAGTGTTATTCTTTATGTCGATTGCAATATCTGAAAAACTAAGTATAGGTACGGCTGTAGTCCTGGTTCTAACACCATTAGCTATTAGGTATGTATTTCACAGGTTAATGTGCATTTAGAAAAAAGCTTTGGATTGATTATGTAATGTCCTAAGTATATCCTTCATCAGATCAACTACCACAATCATAATTTTACAATATGATATAAACTTCTGGCCTTCAAGTTAACCATGTGTTGTTGAACAAGAATGGCTTTTTTAAAATAAAGGCCACGGGTCAACTCCTGGAATGTTGCATTCATGCAGCTCGTGCAAAGGACAGAGACAATATTCTGTATTCCTGAGCCATTTTGATTAACTCTCGTGCTCTAAGTTTTGCTTTATGTTTTAGATTTATCGGTCTTGTTCTGAGATTATAACCGCAACAAGGCCACCATAATCCATCCCCTTCTATAAATAGCTAACACATCTGACAACGTCTTAGTCCGTTAGCAAATAGTTTTGTGCTTTATAATGTATACAATGCCTATAGGAAAGATCTCATAATTATTATTTAAATATATTCAACTCTGAGGTCAATAAAACAATAGGATAGCCAAAGAATACTAATCATATAAATCGCAGCGGAGTTCCTTTGTGTTCGAAAATAATGGACGATGCTTTCAAAAAAAGGTTGACCATATCGAATCACATTATATTGGATGTGACTCGGTTGTACCATGTTGGGTCAGCTATTGTATCAAGGAAGATATTCCTGTTTGTTATTAATCTATAGCTTGATCATCATAAGCCAGAAAGGAAGTTAGTAAGCGCGATTACTAACTGACTGAGTAATCCTAGCTAATGATCTTCGGTATTCTGGAAAACACATTGTTTCTATAACTCATTTCGTCTTGCACTCCTCACAATAGCCACAGTTAAAATGATCCATGCAGAATTTACCATCTGCAAGTTTATCATCGTGCTTGTAATACGTACCACATTCTACACATTCATGCAAATGTCTATTCACACTAATGATCATCCGATACCTTAGATAGCCTTTCATTTATTATCATATATAAAATAAATCACTCAAATGACAAAAGCTTTTTTCAAGTCAAGAAACACATACATGGAAATAAGGCGGTTGTAGAGTTAGTAGATAATAAATAGTAAACTTGTGACTATATGACTAGGGCCCAAAAAGAACAGTACGTTATAGAATTTTATAAACAGGATAAGACGCTCAGAGATTATCAAACGAGCCCACGTGGCCCCTCGTGATATAGGTGTCATAAAAAGAAAGTAAAGCTGAAAGTAGAATGGGAATGAGGGCAATTAGATGAGAAGGATGATTATGATACTGAGTTAAAAACAAAAATTACTCAGGCTATCAAATTGTTTTCAGAAGGTAAAACACCGGTGGACGTGGTTACTGACATTGGGAGCTTGCTGCCATCGACACTAAACCAGAACTAAAAAAGAAGTATCCGTCTATAATTTAGCAACTCAATGAATGGGTGTTGGATCTCTAACAGACAACGTAAGAATGATGCTCTCAACATAACTTTCTACAAAACATAATAATGAAATTTTAGTCAAACATAACAAAACTGCTCTGTCGATGACGAAGTTACAATGGCTCTCTGTTTTTATTAAATAGGTTTCTTTGTGTCAGCTTTTTTATAATGATTATCGTAATATGGTCTGTTATCATCTTCATTCTTTTTCAAATACAGTCCCTGTTTATCTATTCTAGCAATTAATGGTTCGTTTATTTTAAATGGAAAACCACAAATCCATCATTATCTTTATTTGGGTTTTTATGCAAGAAGATGTACCATACTACAACCTCTAGTAGATCCTTTAGTTGCTTTGTACGAATATTCAATACCGAAGCGTTTAGTTGAGCACCAAAGTCTGTTAACATGTTAAGAAGCGTTTCTAGAATAAAGATTTGCGAACAAGATATACATGGTTCGTTGTGCGGTTCGTACTGTGGTACTCAAACCGTAGTTCGCCATCGTATCAGGGATTAGCCCGCACGACTCCAGATTTTGTACTGTACTACCTCGAGAATGCGGTCGAGTCGCCAATCATATGCCCCCTTCGTATCATTGCTGCTGCAAACCGAATGTCGTCCAAAGACGATTTAAATAAGTGCAACCACATATATACTGACAAGGTACTTTTGTTCCCTGTAGCTCAAAGCTTGTTCAGTTGAGGTCCATCTATCTATTTCATCTTTCAATCGTCCTGAACCAGCCGAGGAGCACGAAGCACCAATATGTAAAATGTTATTTGATCTACTGGAGGAAAAAGGAAGTCTTCATAGTA
>DATDFS010000279.1:0-2493 GCA_036522495.1 Nitrososphaeraceae archaeon
AATGTCCAAGAGTACTAGATCGTATACACCAGATTTGAAATCAGATAGAGCTGATACGGCGTCATTGTAGGTGTTAACTACAAAACCATTATCCTCTAAGCCCATCTTTAGGGATGAGGTAATATCAAGTTCATCATCCACAAGTAATATTCTCTTCTTAGTTGAAGACTTCTTAGTTGAAGACTTCTTTTCTTTGGAATCGTTAGTATATTCCTGATTCTCTCGCAAATACTTTGTATAGAATAATATGTAGCAGATATATTACCATACCTAATTTAATTAAGATGAGTAATGGCAGGGTATAAGCTCTATTCTATCACTTCTCTGTTTTCGCTTTAGTGGTAATATGGATTGGATAACTCTTATGATGATGATTCATTAAAAATTAGAACAACCTCAATTTTCTATAAATTCTCATAATCAATTGAAATCGTTTACTAATACTTTTCTCCTCATTTGTAGGATCATACAGTAAAAATGAGAAGCGTATGCCTAACTTTCACGAAAAGATAGATCGACAAAAAATAAGAATCGAAACCAAGGTTCATCATATCCTTGCAATACGTGGATAGATTCAACTTTACCGAGCCATAATGTTATATGATTCGGAAGACACAGATGATCCTAGGCTGCTGTCAGGAGTACGTGCAACAGAATGAGATGACACATATTACAGAAGTAAAGATATTTTGCAACTCCCCTAAGGGAATCAATAGTCCAGCCGTCTCCCGAAAAAAAGTGGAATGTAGGATCAGATTTTTCCCTGTTAGCATCGAATCATACTAAGGCGTCATGAAGGTTTACCTGTTCTACACATATACACATATACAAAATTGAACCTTCCTATTAGTTAATATTTTATACCTAAAAATTTATTAGGATTTTCGAGGCCTACTGTGACTACACTATCATCAACCCAAGACACGTCAAGCCCTGAAAGAACTGACGTATTATATGGTGCGGATAACGTAATTAATACAGAATTACAATTTTTCTCTAGTTCAAGGAAGCGAATTGATACGTGTATGAACTACACACGACCACTTTTGGCTGTTTCACTAGAACAAATAAGGGAAGCTTTTACTGCTGCGAAAAGTAGAGGTATAAAATTAAGGTATTTAACTGCAATCACTCATGATAACATTTCTTCTTGCAAAGAACTCGTGTCCTTTGTTCATGATCTAAGACATCTAGAGGGTATTGAAGCGAGTTTTATGATAAACGAATCACAATATCTTGCTCCTGTAGTTGTGTTTGAGAAAGAAAAAATAGCTTCACAGATAGTATGCAGTACCGTACGGGAAATTGTAGAAAAACAGCAGCGTGTATTTGATGATCTCTGGAATAAGGCCAAAAGTGCAGAGGAGAGATTTAGAGAGATCGAAGGAGGAAAAGTACCCGTAGAAACCAAGGTATTAGAAGATAAAAGGCAGATTTTTGGCTATATTAAATCTATAGCTGAGAATGCGTACGAACGATCAACTTGTTGTTCAATTGGCGGAATGCAATTAGTTTATAACAACTTCTTTGATGAATTCAAAAAAATAGTAGAAAGAAACAGAAGCAGAAATAAAGACAATAGAGAAAGCAAAGGGGTACGGTGGATTACTCATATAGACAAAGATAGTGTAGATTTAGTTAAAATATTTCTAAATGCAGGGATGCAAATAAGGCATATTAAAAGCCCAACACACATGGAGTTTTCTGTCGATAACAAAAACTTCAATGCTACTATAGATAAGGTGGAGGGAGGTGAATTGATGCGCAGTCTCTTAACTAGTAACGAGCCTGCATACATTATCCACTATAATTCTGTTTTTGAAGAAATCTGGAAAAATGGAATCGATGCAAAAGACAGGATAATAGAAATTGAAGAGGGAATTGATCAATCCAATATAGAGATTATACAGAATCCTGAAGAGTCTATAAAGCGATCTCACGAGATAATAAGATCGGCAAAACAGGAAGTGCTAAGAATATTTTCCTCCGTTAATGCATTTCATCGCCAAGCGCGTGTTGGTATAATGCAACAATTCAAAGAAATGGCAGAAAATCATGGAATCAAAATCAGAATACTCCTTCCAGCTAGTGATCAGCAACAAATTACGCAAATAGTGAATGAGGAAACAGCAACGTCTGGATTGCATCTACCATATCGGATAGGTATTAGAAGCATTGACAAAAGTACGCAAACAAGTATTGGAATTTTAGTAGTCGATAGAAGTGAATCCTTAATTATCGAAACAAAGGATGACACAAAAGATAATGTTTATGATGCAGCAGGATTAGCCGTCTATTCCAATAGCAAACCCATTGCTTTATCATATGCTTCAATATTTGAAAGTTTATGGAAACAATCGGAACTGTATGAACAATTAAAGATACATGATAAAATGCAGAAGGAGTTTATCAATGTAGCAGCACATGAGTTGAGAACTCCAATCCAACCGATACTTGGCCTAGCTGAAGTTCTTCAGCATGGAATAAAAGACA
>DATDFS010000280.1:0-3398 GCA_036522495.1 Nitrososphaeraceae archaeon
GGCCACAGATATAGCAAGTCTCACGCTCTTTAATCTGATTAATCTGATTGGACACTATTCAACAGCATGTGTTTTCTCCTCTAGGTGCGTTTGTTTGTTGTGCCTCTCAGCCTCATCCTTTGTAAGAAACTCCCTTGCACAACGTGAGCATCGAAGAGTGCCTGTCTCATACTCGTACACTTCATATGACTATAGGGAACATTGCAAATATTAGTTATTGGATATTTGGGTCTGTCCAGATTTCTCCATATCCAACATAGATCGACAAGAGTATATACACAAAGCTGACTTTTTGTTCTTCCTCCGAATTACAACCTAATCAGAACTACTCTTCTCAAATAACTGAAGAGGAGGCAAAAGTTTTAGCTGCAACTTTTTATGACTAAAAGTGAGAACTGACAAGAGCTCATAAATGCCCTTGTCCCCATAGGACTTTATAGGTATGTAATATTCCAGGAAAGAGTGAATCCAGAGACTCCGAAACTGCTTTGACACTGCCTGGAAGGTTTATGATTACTGTGGTTCCTCTAACACCTGCAACTCCTCTCGACAGCATAGATAATGGTGTCCTTTTCTGTCCATAAGCCCTGAGCGCTTCAGCCACCCCCGTCATCTCCTTTTCGATAACTCTCCTTGTTACTTCTGGGGTTACATCTCGGGGACCAATACCTGTTCCCCCGCTTGTTATCACAATATCAACTTTTAATTCGTCGCAGAATTTCTTGAGCTCGATTTCGATGAGATCCGTTTCGTCGAGTATAACCTTATACTCAACTACTTCAAATCCATTCTTAACCAGCCTATCGATAACAACTTTGCCGGACTTATCCTCACTTTCAGCTCTCGAATCACTTGTAACCAGCACTGCGGCTCTGAGCCTTCTATCGAATCTTTCAAAGAACGTTTTAAGACCTCCTCGCTTGTTCAGGATTCTAACCGCTTCAATCCCTAACGTTTCATCTACTGGCTTTAGCATATCATAAACCGTCAAGGCGGCAACGCACGCTCCGGTCAGTGCTTCCATCTCAACTCCGGTTTTGGCCACATTCTTCACACCTACGATGATTTCTATGGATTCTTGCTTCAGTGATACATCAACACTAATACTATCTATGGGTATTGGATGACAGTATGGTAACAGATCCCAGGTTCGCTTGGCTGCCATTGTTGCCGACAGCCTAGCGGCATCAAAGATGGAGCCCTTTGGCGATTTTCCCTCCTTGATCAAAGTTATCGTAGCAGGTTCTACTTTTACAATGGCTTGAGCAACTGCTGTTCGTAGCGTCTCCGGCTTATTGCCAACATCAAACATACCTTCTACCATCTTAATCACTGTCAAGGGGAAAGCCCTCTACCCAACCTCCGCCGGAGACAGATACTTCCTTCTTCCATATTGGTGCTCTCATTTTTATGGCATCTACGCCATATTTACATGCTTCAAATGCCTCCTTTCTGTGTTCTGCAGATACAGCAACCGCCACGCTGATATCTCCAACCTTTAGGCTACCCGTTCTATGGACAGCTACAAACCTCTTTATGTCCCATCTCGTTCTTACTTCATTTTCGATTTCAGCAAGATTTTGTTCTGCCATTTCCTTGTACGCTTCATAGTGAATTTGAAAAATTCTTTCCTTCTCATTATGATCTCTTACGCTTCCTACAAAGAGTGTTGTTCCACCTGAGGATCCATCCTTCGCTTCTACTAATATTTGGCATAAATCAATCGGTTCTGAGGTTATAGAGATCATAGTGTTTAACCTCCGCTAACTGGCGGTAGGATTGCCACTTCATCCATTTGGTCTAGAGTAGTGGCATCATCGGCAATTTTACGATTAATTGCAATAACAAATTGGATCTTCCTTGCGATTTGTGGAAATTGCTCCAAAATCATTCTTCTGAGATCGAGAGCTGTCATTTTTTCAGATAATTTTAATGTTATTTTATCTTTACCTATAATCTCTCTAGAAGATGCAAACAATTTTACCGTTATAGTTGGATACGTTTGCTCCTCCTCCCTCGCCATAATTTATCCACCTATTCTATGAAGTAGCTTGTTTATAATGCATGCTTATACTTAGGATCAAAAAACGTTGTAAAAGACCTTAATGGATATAATTGTGATGACGGTCAAGGATCTCGGTCCTTCCGCTACAACAAAAGAAGGACAGTACAATTATGTAATTGCCAACACTGCTAGATTATATTAAATTAAAACTGCTCCGTTGCATAATTAAAACTATATTTAAAGCGCGATCTATTCCATTCTTTCGATCTCAGTGTTATCGATCGTTGATGCTATGCATCGCCTTTTTTGTGTTCGAGTTTATGACTCGTTTGGAATTGTCTAACGGAAGTATTCCTTTGCGACGTTGCACCATTTCCAGGATTCATCCGGGACCGCTATCATCACGGGATGTCCAGTCTTCTGAAAGTGTTTTGTTGCATGCAAACCAACAGATGAATCGCAGCATCCCATCTGGCCACAACTCACGCACATTCTTAATGCAACCCAATCTGTCCCTTCTTTTTCAAATTCCTCACATCCATTAGTACGGGAGGCAATATTTTCTTCAACATTATTAACATGATCACAAGCTTGTTTAGTCATGATTTTCTTCATTCCCTTAGCTGGATAACATGATAATAAAATACTTCTACCTCTACACAACCCAATGAATTTAGCATTAGATAAGTTTCTTGATAATCGACCTTCAAATGCAGGCTGTGTGATAAGTTTTGAAGACCCAGATTCCCAAGGTAAGTGAATTACAAGAAGACTTTACTATCATAAAATTGAGTCAATATCGCCGAGATTATGAACTCCAGACTCCCTTTGAGTCCACAATTCTAACCTATGGCTCCATTATACAAAACACATAGAAACAAAGGAAGGAGGAAGTATAATCAGACAATTAGAATGTATTAGGGACGCTAGGAATTGTTTTATGATGATGGCGATGGTGATGAAGAGTGGTTTTATTATTTTTCATTGTACTGCTGTTGATCGCCATTGAATCCACAATACCATTGACTGAATTTGAGTAATATGTATTTCCACCTCCTGCGCCAAAGGCATTTATGCCCTTTGGGGAGTTTATTACAGTATTGTGGTGTATAATATTGTTAGAAGAACTATCTTTTAGATAAATTGCATTAGAACTGTCTGAAACCGTGTTATTGTATATTTCATTGTTATGCGATTGTGAGACAAATATGGCTATGCCTTCATTATGGACATAGTTATTTCTGGCAATAGAATTGTACATATTCCTGCTAAACATAATCCCTGGCTCTACGTTATTGTATACTTCGTTGTTCTCTATAGTTATGTTGTAGCAATCTAATGAGCAAATTATGCCTATCCCACCATTGTCATTAACTACGTTACTGCGAATTAT
>DATDFS010000281.1:0-2891 GCA_036522495.1 Nitrososphaeraceae archaeon
CCCAGCAACGGCAGCGATCAAGTATCTATATAGGAAAACAACTGTCAGAAGATGTTGACGCATATTAAGTCAACGAAAAACCAATACCATTTCCCTTCCCCTAACATGGTATAACAACGCTAAGATACGGGATTCGATAGACACCTGTGTCAGTTAGCTAGTGCTTAAGTGGAAGGCCATGAATGAACCAACCATTTATTGTATTAGTTACTGTATCACACCGATTTGCTTTAACATTCCGACCTGATCATAGAATAACCTTTCTTCTAGAATTTTTCCATCCTTCCAGTGCGCAACGGTGCAGAACTCCAAATGAAATTTCTTGTTAGTAGGTTGAATCATTTTCCCGTCAAGGCCTTTCATTGCAGCTTTGAATGTACCTGTGAAATCTGCTACTGAGCAAGTATATTCACCTTCTGCAATCAGTATCTTGTAAGGATTATTGACAAGATGATTGTCTGGAAACATTTTGAAAAATTCTACGGATTCTTCACGATGGTTTTGCACTCCTCTTGTGGGATCTGCTTGACCCGGCCAGAATACCTCAACATTATCAGCATGACGTTCATGGAAGGTATCCCAGTCTTGTGAATTCCAAGCATTATCTAGAGTTTTCATTAACTCTTTATTTTTCATTTGGCTGCTCATTTTTGTAATAAGCAGTATTAAACTACATAAAGAGTGTCATTATTGGCTCTTAACCGTCGGGTCATAGGGCCTTGCCTTGCCTTTTAAAGACTCGTTAGTTCTATGCAGTTGCAAAACTTTGCATTGTATGGTATGTTCTTATGTTATTGTTCTTATGTTATACCTCACAAAAGATGCCCTCATATATATTGGTGCTTCATGTTGTTTTGCTTGATTCCCGTCATGTGGGCTTTTTCACTCTCTCAAGGTAGAATCTGTGGATGTTACTAGCGATCTCATCAAGACAATCTTCCACAGCAAAGTGTCCTGAATCAAGCCTGTGCATCTCAGCGTCTGGTAGGTCCTTAAGATAGGATTCGCCACCTTCTCGAGTAAAGAATATATCATTTTGTCCCCAGAAAATCAATGACTTTGGTTGACGCTCCTGTAAGAACTTTTGCCATTTTGGGTACAGTGCTACGTTAGTGCGATAGTCATAGAACAAATCCATCTGTACCCGTCTCGCATTTGGTCGTTCCATGAACCTAAAGTCCATGTTCCAATTGTCTGGACTGATGATTTCAGGATCCTTGTGGCCGTATAGATAGACTTGCCTTATCGTCTCAAGTTGAAGAAACCCGTACAAAGGAGCTTCTGCTTCAGGAGTACGATTCATCCAAAGCGCATTACGCAGGCCATCCCATGCACTGGTAAAGCCAATCTCATATGCATTTGTGTTCTGTATTATTAGCCACTCAAGCCATTCAGGATGTCGAGTTATGATTCGGAAGCCTACAGGCCCCCCGTAGTCTTGCATATAAAGTCCAAAGTGTGTAAAGCCTATGTCCTTCAAGAAATCTTGAACCACCTGGGAGAGTCGATCAAAGGTGTAATTGAATTCATCCGGACTTGGCAAGTCGGAGTTTCCAAAACCTGGATAATCTGGTGCTACAATATGGAAATGGTTAGCTAGCACAGAAATAAGGTTACGGTACTGATGAGAAGAAGAAGGAAAGCCGTGAAGCAATACGATCTTCGGATTGGATGGGTCGCCAGCTTCTCTGTAGAAAAGAGACAGTCCATCAACTGTTACGGTTCTATGAACTGTACTTGTGCTACACATTTTTTGATTTGATACTTGTTTGTTCATGTCAAACGAAATCTCTATTTTTTATTTAACAATTGGGGTTTACCCGTACCTTACTGTAAACATATCAACGAGTCAGAACAGCGCATAGTAGTAAGTCCTAAATGGGAATATCGATTGAAATGTATAAAGCTGCCTTTCACAAATTATATTTATAGCGTCAAATGGAACAGCCTTCTAAAAAGATCATAGCAGAACGGAACATTTGAGCTCAGCTAAGTTATAGAACAGCAGAATGAACAAGTACAATGGAGAAGAAACAAAGTACAAGAGATTCGCAGCAAAGGATACAGCCAAATAGAGATATCGCAAATATTGCTAATTGGGTTAGCTACAGTAAAGAGATTATCGTATTTGAGGAATCAAGCCAAACCTAACATCAGAAAATACATTGATGAAGGAAGGTACAGAACAAGAAAAGTACTTGGAAATAGAAAAAAGAATCTCTGAGGATATAGACTCCTTCCATATGGAAGGAGTGCTGCACTTGCTGACAATTTTGGCTTACAGTAAGGCGCAGGTAAGTCCAAGATCTTAAATAATATTACCATGATACGCCCTTGAGATGAGTCAACAAGCTCAAAATGCTATTGATCAAAACAAAATCCAACAATTCATGAATAAAGCAATAGGAGATATAGCAGGTAGCTCTACTGCCATGCTTGTAATTATTGGAGAAAGACTTGGCTTGTATAGAGCTATGGTGCAAGCAAACAGCCCAGTCTCAGTCAAAGAACTTGCTGAGAAAACTGGAACCATTGAAAGGTTGGTGAGGGAATGGTTAGCAAATCAGGTAGCAAGTGGATATTTAGAGTATGATCCTATCAGCAGAAAATACAGATTACCCCCAGAACACGCTTTAGCATTAGCTGATGAAAATAGTCCCATATATCTACAAGGTATTTTCAAAGCTATAAAGTCATACTTTAAGGATGAAGAGGAATTCTTAAAGATGTTTAGAGGAGAAAGAACTCTTTCATGGATGGATCATAATTCTTTCATGGCGGAAGGCTTTGCTGAATTCTTCAAATCCGGTTACACTGGTAACTTGATTAATTCGTGGATTCCAGCAGTAGATAATGGAAATGTTCTTGAAAAACTAAAAAAAGGCGCCAAA
>DATDFS010000282.1:0-7003 GCA_036522495.1 Nitrososphaeraceae archaeon
TTAAACACTACATTGGCGAAATTAGTACCCTAGGGCCCAGGAATGCATCATGATGACACGGTTCATGCACCACAGGCAGTTCTTTCTATCTGCGTAATTACATCCACAAATATGGTGTTTATTAAGACCTTTTGAAGCCATCAAGTTCTTTGGTATCTATAGCGATATATTGATAAATAAACTCTTTGCTGTCTCAATAATCATCCTTCTTTCCATTTTTTATCTCTTCCCCTATTCAAAATGAACTGTACATTTAAGAATATAGGGACAAATAGAAGATAGAAAAGATAATGGTCATTCAGGGAAAGAAAGATTAGAGATACCGTCTACAATTAGTTCTACATCCTATTGTCAGCATCAACGGAAGCCAAAGCCTTGTCAAGCAATGGATCAGCTAGTGCCGTTGATTTGAATAAGAAAGATGAGCCAGATGAGATACATACAGCAGGTTTACTTTGCCTTTCTTCATACTTTTTTACATCAATGGCTGAATGGCTAAGAGGAAAATTATTACTATAATGAAGGTAAAATTATTGAGGATCGGTTTTGCCATTAATAATAATGACGATGATGCTAGAAGGCCTGGGAGGCCTTGTTATAAGATACATTCACTTTTTTTCTTCGATTATGTGGTGGGGTATAATGTTCTTTATGTTTGTGATAATATTTCCTGCCAATAAAGACAGCCGATATTCTACTTTATTTCCAAGGGTTCAGAGATTTATGATAATCATTGCATCTGTTTCCATGGCATCTGGAATTGTGCTCACGTTAGTGAATACAAAGTTTAGCATAAAAACACTATTTGGTAGTAGCTGGGGATATACTATACTAACTGGAGCAACAATTAGTATTTTTGTATACACGCATATTCTAATGCAAAACAGAAGAAGCAGAACAACTACTACTACTGCAGCTGTATCACCATCATCATTATTAATACCGTCAACTTCCATTTCATTAAGGAAAAATAATAAAAATACTATCAATAATAATAAGAATAGTCAAAAAAGGAAAGTATCAAAACGATTCATCCCATGGCTACTCTTCATTCTGCTTACAATTACTGTTGCAGTGATGGTCTATGCTTCACATGGGTTCTTTTAATATATATTATTAAGTCGATTATAGAAAGTATTAATTGTCATATGGGATAGATGTGTGAAGTCATTGTTGTTGTTAAACTTAAAGTCCTAATGTTTCAAGATATGATCCCATTTCTTTAAATGAAGCATGATGATGATCATTCATATATTCAAGGATACGATAAAGATGATATCCAGAACCAAGCAGATTACATTTGTTGCATTTAATTCTATAATATGGATCAATTCCTAAAGTTCTATATGTCCTCAACAGATCGTCATCATCAGCTATGTATTCATATATAGAGAAGGTCGTCGACGATCCATCTCTAATTCTAGTCTTTGACATCAGCAAGCCATTAACACATACCTTGACTATAGATTTTGTTATTGATATGGTTTGATTATCTTTGTCTACATCTGTAGTTTCAGAAATTTTCATAAAGCATCCAAAACACTGTTCTTCAGTGGCATTTTTGAGTATCTCTGAAAGTTTTATTTTCTGTTTCTGTTCTTGAATCTGAACCAGCATCAGGTTTTCATACGTTATGTTAGTTTAAAAAGAGATTGATTTTCTGGTATTCATTTGACTATGGTATTCTATAGTCATTAATAGAAAAACGATAAACTACATCTTATTTTGTTAACATGATCTTATCTTATCTTTGAGAGTAATTAAGCATAAATGCACAGCGTTTTTGAATTCTGTATTGCACTTGTTAGCTCGTTTAGTTGCTGCTTCAGTTTAACAGCATATGATCTTTGATCTTCATAAGTAACTCTGCTCTGTGCCGGCATTTAATGGAAGTTTCTTAAAGCATGTTGATAATATAATATTAATAATATGAGCCAGAAACCACAGAAAAGAAATAAAGATCCAAAGGAAGCTGCAGAAAACAGCATTGAGCAATCAAGTGACGATAAGTACCCAACAACAAAACCAGTAGAAGAAGTCGCAGGACAACGAGATACAAAGAGTGCAGACGCTGCTGATTCGGCTGACTCCATGATAGTTTAGGGTAGAGTATTACTTTCTCTTATCGACTTTAAATTCCTTGGGACGATTATTTCCATTTCAAAAACCTCAGCGAATGTGATTTCAGCCAGCTGTAAAACAGTACTGCCCTATTTGCAGCATTAGAAAATAATTCAATTCGGTAAGGATTATAACGGGATTGTATCGAATAATTAACATCCTGATGCCAATATCTTTCCATATGGCATGTTAGTCGTGTGACTGCTAACTACCTGTGGAGCTGCAATTGGGATTTTTGTAAATGGATCGACTTTTGTCGTTGTGTTATCTGGCTGTACTATAACATTACCCGTTGTATTCTGGATGACGTTCAGTGTTAGATGTTTATCGTTATCGATGTCTTTTTTACTGATGGCTAGAGATATACTACTGCATGACGGGATTTGAGCTTTGCTTGTAGTAGAGTTCACCTATCCTGTGTCTTTATTATGAAGAAATTTATCGCGAAAGTCACTACTAACTTCAGCTCTTATTGCAGTCGTTGAAACTTTGAGAATGAATCCAGATAGATATGCTGTTATTTACAATAGCAAGTATGACGACAATGATAGTGTCTTTGACAGTAGGAGTACTACATCTACAGCAATATCATCTTCTCATTCTCATTCTTCTACCAAAGTACATCAAAGCTACTATTACAATGAATACCAAGAAGGCATTATAGAGATAGCAAACTCGTTATTGAAGATCCTGTTAAAACAGATGTGGATAAGACAATGGTTGCAGCAGTGAAAGAAAAATAAAAATGATTCGGTATAATGATTTAGTCAAGAGAGTAATCAAAAGGGTCCCGCAGTGAGAGGCACATGCAGGACGCTATCCTGATCCGCAAATACACTTAATCAAGGATAAATTCAAATACTTACAAGAAAGGAAGCAGTAGCAGTAAATGTTAGATGGAGATGTACCAATCGGAAGAAAATTATTTGAAGAAATAGACAAACCAATAGATAGTAAGATTATTCTAGAGAATAAAGAGGAAGGCATAACAGAAAGAGAAGGTAGTTGGACTGGAGATATTAAAGGATATAATCTCTTTCCGTCAGGAAAAGCAGTGGGCTCGGGACACTCATACATCCACGATAATAATGGAATTATCATATCCCACTGGCAAGGTGAATTTAGGACGGAGGGCAAGGAAGAAGAATATATGACTTTTAAAGGTCGAGATGTAAACAAGAATGGTAAATTTGTAGTGTTACGAACCTATTTTACAAAGTCAGAAACTTTAGGATGGATGAATGGTTTGGTGTGTATATTGAGTGGAAAGGTTGAAACTTCTACAGGAGTATTCAAGAGTATAGGTTATGAACTGATATTATAACTGGATGTCCTAGGCAAAACCTAGATATATTTTTGGAATGCTTGTCAATCTTTTGGACTTGTGTCTACTTACCTATGACAACATAATACATCGCACCTGTTTTTATGCTTAATATAGCTCTGAACTAGTTCCAATAGATCTGCAACTACTATTTAGGTTACAATCTAGTCTTAAGTTTGGGAGTAGCGTGTATACTGCACCTATATTTTAGGAGCAAAAGTATTGGATTGATAAGGTTGTATATCGAGAATAACCCATCTTGTTTGAATAGCATTGACTGCATGATATGATACAAGCATTTTTGTACCATTAATTGCTTCGATAATAGATCCACTCTTTCCAGCTACTGCATTTTTGAAGCTTTGTAGATTGGCAAAAGACTCATCTTTCTTAATGACTTCTTGTTTTTTATTTGATTCAGCTATTTTCTGACCATGGTAATCAACATAGACAATACGCTCATTATTTGTAAGGTTAAGTGATTGTAGCGATTTACTAAAAACCCTCAAGTTTAAGCCCCCTGCCCATATTCCTACAAGAGTTTTATTACTATTATTCTCAGCTGAATAAATTGGAACTGCGATATTGGCCTGTGGGAGGCCAGAAGAATGATTACATTGCCAAGATATGTCATGCGTACTAACAGCTCCTTTATAATAATCTCTAAAATCAAAGCTGGTTTTAGTGAGATTTAGCTGACGAGAATATGGCTCCTGAATATATATATTACCGTTAGGCATAAGAAAGAAGGTGGTTTCAAAATCTTTATCTGCAGACAGAATATTCTGTGCTACCTTTCTTTTTTGAATATCTAGATCTCTCCCTATTCCATGTAATGTTCTTAATGTCTGATTAAGAGAGGATGCATACTTCTTGCCTTCATAATTTCAATTACCTTATCATCAGAGACAGACTCAAAGCTTTGATAATACTGTGATACTGAACGAAACATAGAAGAAGCTGATGTAACAACTTCAACTTCTGCATTACATTCAGATTTCAAACGTTGTACTGTATCCAGAAGTCGTATGGAGTAAGGAGAAAGAGGACAAGAAGGGGGAAGATGACAAATCATACTTATATGGTAATAGTATTCAACATGATTCAAAGCAAAGTACCCTTTCAGATTTTACTACATAACTCATTAGCCATTATAATTTCTTATTGCTTTTTTACTGGTTGAGTGGTGATTTCACACATCCGTAACAGTTTCCGCTACTATCACAATGATCACAAGTTATTTTTTCAGGTTGATTATTTCCTAGTTTATATTTAAAAGTCATGGTAACATTATCTCTTGTCATATTTTGTGCCTCTGATTTCGGAAAGAATTGGATGCTTATAACCAATGATAGTGACGAAACTACAATTATCCACAGTGATAATTGTCTATTCACACAAGTTTTATGCCGCATTAGTATTTATGCATATCTTTGTATCTTTTTGCAATAGACACTTTGACCTTGTGTAAGTCTAAGTCAACCATTTTTGTCTTCTGTCTACCAACACTATATTATTCCATTTTCTTATTCCCATTCCCAGCCTATACACGATACATTCTAAAAATTACAAAACCATCATAAGTTAAGTATCAAATTATTCATCTACAAATACTGCAATTCCAGGATACCTTACTGTAACTTTGCTGTAAGGGGGTTTACTTATGATGATCATGATGATTGGGTTTGCAAACTATACTTTCAATGAACTATACAGTTTTGGTCCAGTGACTGCCAATATATTCAGAAAGACGGTTGGGTTGCCAGAAGCCCAGTTTAGCAAAGATGAGGAAGATGACAAATCATACTTACATAGTAGTAATAACATCAAGCAGAATCATAATACAAACCAGAGTAATATTCTATTTTCTATTCTATGGTTCAAATGGAACTGGAGCGGTATGACCTTTGCTTCCACTCTTTCCTGATAGACTTTCTTGTCCTGTTAGATGTAGTAATACAAAATCAAACTTACCCATATGTGCATCAGTAGAGTCACAGCTACATAAAGCTACAACGCCTATTTGTTTGGCTGGTATAAATGCTACATTGGCATTCCAGCCGTTGATTGCTCCGATATGGGTAATAGTCTCTGTTCCAAAATTCGCAAGTATAGCCCAGCCTAATGCTACATATGCAGTATAGTTCATTGGATTTGCAAGTATGGCTGGATGTCTTATTAGGTGTTGTAATTGTATTGCACCATCCAGTTTGGTATGAATCAAACCCAAGTTAGCAGATACATATTTTAACATATCATCAGCAGTTGAACGAAATGCCTCTGCTCCTGCCATTACTACAGGTATTACTGGAGTATTGATCTTTTTCCACCCTTATGACCAACAGGAAACTTATTTTTAGTATCCATCCTGTGGGAGAGTAATTTTAGTATCATTCATTCCAAGTACATCTAGAATTCTATCTTTAACTAGCTGTTCGTATGGAACACCTGCTTTCAAAGATAATATATATCCAAGCAACCCAAGCCAAAGTCTGAATATTGAAATTTTGAACCTGGTTCCCTTGTTAGGGTGAAATTAGATAATGCCGCGTACACCTGATTTGCCGTGTAATTTGAGTTAAATATTCGACCAACTTTATTGTTTACCCAAATATTAGAAGGCAAAAAAGGAAGTCCAGAAGTATGTGTTGCCAAATCTTCAAGTGTTATTTTGACCCCATTGTATTGTGATACTTTTACATTGGAAGGAAGGTATTTTTCAATCGGGTCATTTAGGTTGACAATTCCTTCCTTACCATATCAGCCAAAAGTAATGTAGTAAATGTCTTTGTGATAGAACCTATATCAAATAATGTATTTTCGTTAACTCGTATGTTATTAGCTTTTGAAATATTTCCAAAGCTAAATAAGTGCGTGCCATTAGGATTCACAAATCCTATGACAATAGCTGCTTTTGACTTGTTGAATATTTGATTGAGGATGAAATTCTTAACTGGAGGTGATATTGTTACCTCTTTATCTGCTATAGAACTAGTAGCAGAGGTGGCAGCAGTACTAGTACCAGAATAAGCAATAGCACTCAAAAACACGATAGAAGAAATAGTCAGAAATGATCCTGTGAATAAAACTAATACTAGGGAAACAACAAATCTCCCAACGAAAAAGATACCCAGGCTTACAAGCTATTCTCCGAAGGAAAGAAGCCAGTACAAGTGGCAATTGAATTAGGTCTTAGAGAAAAGCAAGTAGACAAATTGTACAGAGAGTTTTGGAAGTTAAAGAACTTAAATGAGTTATATGAACTCTATCCACAAATAGAGCATTACCTTTCAAGCTTTCTAAATCTACACAAAGCATTGAAGAAAAGAGGTTTGAATCCTAATAATGTGGAATTGTTTGCAGAAGCTATAGAAACAGGAGCTATAGAAACAGGAGCTATTAAGATTCCAGAGATTCAAAAGCAATATGTCAAAATACAGGACGAGATAGAAGCTATTGACTACAAAAAGACTCTGGCAAAATCTCAATTAGACGATATGAATAATCGGATCTCATATCTAAATAAAATTGCATATAACAAAAGAAACGAGATAGCAT
>DATDFS010000283.1:0-4088 GCA_036522495.1 Nitrososphaeraceae archaeon
GATATTCTTCTACCAACTTGTTTAGAGAGGATTTCAGCTGCCTGTCTATAGGAAATTGCTTCTTGTGCAGTAATCATGTATGCCTTTCCTATGTATTGTTGATTGTCATTACTTGTCAGTGCTTTTACAGATACAGCTGCAATATCTCTAGTATCAATGAAACTTATCTTTGCATCTCCTGCAGGAACATAAAATGCGTCTTGCGTTCTTATTGTATAACCAAATTGAGTTATGAAATTTTGCATAAATGCAGGAGGACGCAAAAATGTAAATGGTATTTTAGATTCTTCTATGATCTTTTCTTCTTCTCTATGTATTCGTCCAATTATAGTTCCAAGGCCAGTCTCCTCAGCAGCCGCCGCCATAGAAGATAATTTCACTATGTGATTGATATTACCATCATATTCCCTGATTTCTTCTAGCAAGTTAGAATAAACTGCCATGTCTGGAGCTGGCAAAGTTAGTAAGAACAGTTTATCTACATGGTTTAAAGCATCAGCAATAGTTTCTGATTTATTGTAATCCATGTTGACAGTTTCAACGCTTTTGCCATATATCTTGAAATTATCGGCTTTGTCTTGAGAATGAACAGCTGCTCTAATAACAATATTATTATGATCAGAGGAAGATACAAGCTGTTTTACTACTTCATTACCTACAGTTCCGGTTGCACCTGTTACTAAAATTGTGGTCATAGAGATGTTTAGTGAATTCTAGTCATATAAACAAATGAGTTTACAATTTATACAAATGATGGGACACTAGATAAAACAATTTACCCCACATAATATGACATATTTGATGCTTCTAGACTAAGTCAAGTGTCTTATTCTGCACCACTATTTCCTAATTTTGTCTAATATTTTAGGTCAATAAAGCTTTGCATACGCGAGATATTATGAATTTGTGAGAGTTTCTTATAAACTCACTTACAATAAGTCAGATTAATGGTTTAAGATCATTTAAAGGAAAGACAGATGACAAGAGAAAATATCGTAGAGCGGTAGCTGTATTTCAGAGAGCAGATGGTAAAACATATGACTACATAGCTAGAGGGCATAGGGTACGCATAAGAACGACTAAGAAATGAATAGGTGATTATGTCAAAAAAGGAATTGAAGGTCTGAAGATAAGCAAAAATCATGGTGGTCGAAAGCCGAGGATTACAGACGAAAGCAGAGAGATCATCCTTTCAGTATTATTCAATGATCCGTATATCTTTGGTCATCTTCGAAATAAACGGAGCCTAAGATCACTTGCAAATTGTCTTACAGATGCTCTTGACATTCAGATCAGTTTCAAACACCTGCAGCGTATAACTAGAGACTTAGGAGTCAGGTGTAAAAGGCCAAAACCGGAACTGTTACATGGAAAGGCTTATGAGGAGGGAAAAGAGCGAGTGGAAAACTACAAGCATGTAGCAACAGCTTTGAAAAAAAGGAGTGATGTTAGTATTTGAAGATGAAGAAACTACTACAATAACGCAGAAACCTTGTGTTCGCAAGTCCATGAGTTTTGAAGGTGAGCAGCGAAGGATAGAATATAACGGTAGTAGAAAGAAAGAAAGAAGTTTTCTCTGTACATAAACCAAAGAGACTGATCTTGAAGGCTGGATTATCAGCAGGATTTAGAGTAGCAACATCCACGAGTCTACTTTCTACTGTAATGGGAGTATTATCTTTGTCATATAGCGCTGCATATACTTGTGCAAGAGTTATTTAACTAGTTGAGGCATGAGCGCACAGTATATACATTGTGGCATATATTCCATCATAGATAATTATCTTGCAATGTTTTTTTCTTCCTTATCATCAGTGATCTTCGTTTTGCAAAGGATCCATTTACTGTTGTAGTAGTAATCCCTTGCTCATTTTTTTATCAGGACAAATTAAGTTATGTTCGTATTATATATTGAATCCTGATTTTCAATCAGTTGATTTTCCATTCTGAGGGCCTCAAATATTTTATCCATTAATTGAATCACCGGAGCTATCATGGAACGCAATATTGGAGACCAATAATACCAAAATGTAATGTAGGATTTCACATGATATCCTTATACTGATTTAGCTTTTTATCATTGCTATTTTTATCCTTGCTTACTATAGAATATACAGAATATTTGTTGTTAGAATTGTCAATTGAATATCCATCTACTTTATTAAAATGATAAAGATGATCAAATTTAGTCTTTGTGACTTGATATAGATTGTTACCTATTACCATTCCATTTGGCTCTGCCCTGGAGTTTATTTTTGCACATAGGTTCACGGTTGGTCCAAACAAATCTTCACTTATAGACGTTAATGATTTTGCTATTTCAACTCTGCCATAGTCAGCACTAATTCTATAGGAAAGATTTGGCAATCCTTCTTCTTTTTGTAACTTTACATTGATGATTGGATTGACTGATATCATTGTAAGACCACATTCAAAAACGTTTTTAAAAGCAGACATGTTATTATTAGAGGAATCTGTTGTCTTCGGAAAATAAAATATCACACTATCTCCTGTATTTTTGATCACGGTTGCATCGAAGTCTCTTGCTAGAGCTGCCATTGTGTTTATGAATGTGGAATAATATCTTTTGATTTTTTGTGGATCCATTATTTCTAATATGGTAATCCTAGTGGAGTCTACTATATCGATGAAGCATACACAGCAGTTTTGTGAGCTGCCAGTAAATGATATCTCCTCAGCCACAACTAGCATTACTGTCATTACCATAGGATAATAAAATCTAATACTTTATTCTACTCAATCTCTTTTATGTAATGGCAATGATTGCTATCGGTAACGTAGAGTAAACGGAGAATCTGCCACCAAAGTTCTGGGGACACACAGAATTCCTGTTAATTTTTCTTCTATATATCGGAAGACGGTAAATATAACCATAATCATAAAATCTTGCTTTCAGATGCTTTTTATTAACTTTTTCTAGCGGACTCCCTATGCCGTCTACCCCTTACCTTTTGACTGTGTTCAGACTTAATTCTTCTATCCAGCCTGGATACTAACTCTTTACAGGCACTTAAATGGTCATAACCTACGGCCTTTGCATCAGTTACACCTCTGTTGGTAATCATTCTAGCTCTGATGGAATATTTACGGGTTTTATGTTTGTCGACATATACGATTACAAGCTGTACATTCTCTAGTTTTCCTTGAATTTTCTTCAAGAACTTAGATATCTGCTCTTCAATTTCTTGACGTTCTTCCTCATTATCAAGGTGTGCAATATGAATTGTTGGCTCGGTTCGTCTTGGTAGTGTTAATTCTAATGCATCTTTGGGTGTGATTATACCAATTGGTCTTCTGTCTCCAGCAACAATAATTTCTCGATTACCCTTAAAATTTTCTATTATGCTATTTAGTTTTGTTCCTCTTTCCACTGATATTGCTCTTCCCATGATATCCTTGACTTTAGCATCTCTTATAGTAGTCATAGTACCCACTCCTGGAGATTTGCTAGCTCTTTCTCTGGGGGTAGCAATCACTTTAGCAATATCTAGAGCACCAATAGTGCCTATAAGAACGCCATTCGAATTAATTACTGGAAGTCGTGAAATATTGTACTGCCGCATCTTTGACAAAGCATTGCCTAGTGTAGTATCACCTTCAATTACAATTGCTCCAGACATAACCTCATCTACTATGGCATGACCAAAATCTGCTGTTAATATTACATCCTTTTCACTTATTATGCCAATTAATTCTCCATTTTCCACTACTGGTAAAGCATGATTTCCACTAGTCACAATTAGCTGAGCACATTTTTCAACAGTATCATTCGGACTTAGAATTGGTGTCTTCGCAAGAAAGCTTTTCAATTTTGAATCTGGCATAGCATTTGTACCAAGAAATTCTTTAGCATATACCATGCCTAAGTATTTTCGATTATCTTCAGTTATTGGTATCTGGTTAATGTTATTTTCATGCATCATTCTTAACGCCTTTGCAACTGGTTCTTCAGAATTCAGTGTAATGACTTTACTTACCATAATGTCAGAAGCATTCATAATTGTTATATAGCAAAGATCCATATGATTGCATTAAATACCTTCCTATAATCATTGAGACTTGGATTA
>DATDFS010000284.1:0-4281 GCA_036522495.1 Nitrososphaeraceae archaeon
ATCCATTTTGATCTTTAACTAAGAATGTACCCACCCATCCTTTCTCTGCAAATTCCGTCTTATGAGCATGGAACATATATAATCCTGGATATTTGTAATTAAATTCCAGTATTCCTCTTTCGCCCTGACTCATAGTCACCATGTCAGTATATTCACTAGGTATGAGACTTGTTCCAGATCTATAAAGCTGGTATAGATTACCATGCAAATGAAAATTGTTTACCGGGTCAAATTCTAGCATATTTACCAAATAAAGTCGCACCAGTTTATCCTTTTGAATTTGGATAGGGTGATGCATGTAGTAGTACGGAATTCCATTAACGGTGTAAAAATTATTTTCTTTATCGTTATCAGTATCGTATCCATTCATCACCATTACCATTTCGTCAGCGGAAGGTCTTGGTTTGTTCTTTGGATCTACAATATAGACTCCATATAATCCATGGGAGATATGCTCTTCTAAAGGTTGCATATGACAATGGTATGGAAACACTCCGAATGGTGCAGCATAAAATTCATAAATGAATTGTCCACCAGGCCCTACCATATCAAAAGCACCATCCATCTCAGGCCTATGAATGCCATGGAAATGTATTGAATGAGACTTTGAACCGTTATTTATAAAATGAATTCTTACTAAATCCCCTTCAGTAGCTCTTAGAGTAGGCCCAGGTACTGTTCCATTAAATGTCCACACATTATAGAAGGTACCTGGAGATATTTCCATGACCTTGTCATCTGATGCTATTAATGTAAATTCTCTGACTGTATTACCGTTAGATAAGGTAGATACACGACCGTAGTTGAATGTGCGTAGATATTTCATGGGATCAATAACCGTCTTATTTCCACCAATAACCTGGCTTGTTGGATCTAAAATGTCACCTGTTGTTTGGTAAACACCATGTGGGGTATTAATACTGGTGGTCTTTCTCCCATCATTACTGCTACTACTGCCTGATGAATAAATACTAGATGAAGAAAGAGCAAACGCTATAGTCAGGATAGCTATTCCTGTAATAGATATTAAAAGCAGTTGTAGGCGTGACACAGGCATAATTCTTATTTAAGTAGCCTACCTAATAAATGTTAGCCTAGGTTAATGATTTTATCCCAATCTATATTTTTAACAAATTGTTGTGATTTAGAATGCGTTTTAAAATAAAAGGTCTTGGTCTATTCCTGGTTTGCAAATCGCCAACACCCATTCTCTTCTCAGTTTCTGCAATCATTCCCTCTTTTATAATCAAATGATATCATGCTGTCTTTATTTCGTTGCTTTGCTACTACTTTTTCTTCATGTTGTGTTGTGCTCTCGGTGGATATGGTTTTCCAGTATCTTGATCTGTTATAGATTCAGCATACAAAAGAGAACACTAGAAAATACATAGACGAAAGAAAATTTTAAAAGATTGGCACAGTAAACGTAATATTCTAGAATCAATTTATCGGTCAAAAAATTCAAGATCAAGGTCAACGGAACTGATTGACAAATAGTAATACTGTCTTTGCACATTTGATATGAGAGAGAATCAATGGTGGGTAGACTCACTTGGCGGGTTTTGCAGAGTCTCTAAGGTCGAGAGTAAGTAAAAGCCAAAAGGCTTACTCATCGTAATTGTATCTTCTCCCCCATACTTTATGCGATGATCATATTATCTTTCACTCATAATACATACTTTGGTCCACCAAAAATTTTAGAGATTGTGAATATTTTAGCCCATTCTTCAAGTGATTCAATAACAGCACGTGCTTGATGAATATTATTTCCGATAGATACTACTCCATGATTTCTAATTATGACTGCTCTTACTTCTTCTTCAAATGCATTTGAAACTGTTTCTGCCAATTCTAATGATCCTGATGGCTCATTTGGTATTATCACAGGATTTCCTACCACTATTTTAGCCTCTTCTATGATATGCTGGAATTCATCTATTGATATAGCAACAGCAAGTGTATAAGGACTGTGAGTATGAACAATTGCATTTACCTTCGATAATTTATTGTATATAGAAACATGCATACGCCATTCGATACTTGGTTTTGATCCACTACTACCTGTTTTACCTGATTCTAAGTGAACTTTAACCAAATCTTTCTCTTTTAAAGTATAACGTGGAATTGATGATGGGGTTATCCACATCCATTTGTCTTGAATCCTAATACTATGGTTACCAGAGACAGGTGACGTAAAACCCATATTATATAACTCTTTGACACAATTTACAAGTATCTTTTTGTTATTGAACTATCTTCACCATCATATCATAATAGTGAATTCTATATAGTATTTTAAATAACAGAAAGAGTGATCTGTAAGTCCATTGAATACTAACGGACAGTGCCTGGGATATTGTTGTCTAAATGGTATCCCGAAGCTTGTAATTCTTTAAGGCTAAAACATATACTCCATCACCGTTTGAAAAAAGTATTATTGAAAGAGCCATTGAGCATATCAAGGATAGAACCGAAGCTTTCGATGATTATTATCCATGTAGGAAGAAAGCAGTTGATTGTATTATCTAGCTCAAGTTTACAGATGGTTTGTACTTTTCATATTTTTATACAATTTATCACAATCACGATCTAAAATAAACGTTATCAAGTTCTTGATGAGAAGTGGGAAGGATCCTTAACTTAACACAACCGCAAAAGAATTGTGGTAGATATATTATAGCTGATTGGAAACCAATCCTTTTTCTGGTTCAAGGTTCCAAACGCAACATAGCAGGGGATTATTTTATACATTATGGTAGAATCAAAACCTCCTGATAAAATACTAAATGACTGGCCCAAAGTACCGTAGAAGCATATATCTGATTCCAAAACTTACCTTAGAAAATCAAAATATATTTGACCCCATGATGGGCACTGGTACAACAGGTATAGCCGCTCTTAAGCTCAAAAGACAATTTTTGGGCTAGAAAAAGAAACATTAGCAAAAATAATAATAACCACCTCTACAGATAACAGCAATAACCCATCGGAAAACCTATAATGTGCCATATGGGTCCAGACCATAAGAACACATACGTATCATGAAATCATGAAACTTGTATCACTTAATAATCAGCCTTTTAATTATAACCCGGATATAGACTCAAGTCAAAAGCAAAAGATGAATTGGATTGCAGTATAAGGATACATATCAAGGAATATCAACAAGACCTTGCTGCTAAAATAAAGCATACAAAACTATCATAGAATAAAACGACTTTTATTACACCCAGAGACTGAAAATAGTTTTCTAGATATCCCATGGCATAAAAAGAATTAAGGTTGTATTTTTATCCATCTACTTGTTTGCTGCCAGTTTAATCTGCTCCAGCTGTTCCTTTGGTCATACCACTTCTTCTGGCTTTTTCTTTAGCATCTTCAGCACTTATCCCTTGTTGTCCTGACTCTACAATCTTTTGATCATTTGGATCTCTGCTTACGGCAGTAGGTTCGTGTTGTTTTATTTTAGCTGGAGACATTGGTTCCTTTTCGTCATATTCCTGAGTAGGATCCTTTGTACTTCCCTGATTATTGGCACTAGAGGTGGACGAAGAGATACTTCTTTTAGTGGTATCAGTTCCCTTTTCTGCAGTATCTACAACTTTATCTTTAGCACCTTTTACTTTTTCTTTAATCTTGCCTGCGATGTCGGTCATGTTGATTAATATGGCATATAATATATTAATACATGCACTTGATACTGTTATATCGGGAGTTTCTAGGTTTTGCCTGCATTTCTAAAAATGGAAATCAATCGACTCGACTTAAGTATTCAACCATATTTGAGAGACAGTAACTAGGCTAGGTAAGAAACAGCAAACAGAGCATTTACAACTAGCTGGACAACTCAAGGTTGATAAAATATATGCAAATATAGTCAGATCATGCAAAACAAGTAGTATAATAACTGTGATAACATGTAGAACATGGCATTAGGATTTAAAAACTAATAAATCAGGTACGAGATCATATTCTCATGATTAAACAACAACATGAAAGGGCAGTGCTGTCTGCAATAGCCATTTCATCCATTCTTGTCGCATCGTTTATGGCTATTACCAGCCAATTCCAGCACAAAGCTTTTGCACAAAGCCCCAATTCAAACCCACTGACCAAGGTTCCTGTAATAGGAAAGCTTATGAGTGGTGGCAGCAGCGCTGGAAATGCAACAACAAATGCCACATCACCATCATCTAGCGGCAGCAGCGCTGGAAATGCAACTTCGGGTAATCAAAGCTCCAGTTCAAACCCGTTGGCTAAAGTTCCAGTGATTGGAAAGCT
>DATDFS010000285.1:0-4324 GCA_036522495.1 Nitrososphaeraceae archaeon
TCAACGAAGAGAGAAAAAAAGACAGATAGAAAATAATATTTATTATTTGTTAGTTCCATTAGAGGTACTGTTTAACCTTATTATATTTGCAAAAGTATTTTCACCGTGATTACTTTCCTAATGACCCGTTTTGTTTGTCTACCGGATAACAGCTACATTGCTATTACTAGATGCGGCAAATACTATTATTACGTATTAAACATTCTGCAAGGTATAGTCTAGTATCTGTTATAGATGGTAAGATTAATCCTGTAACAACTAATACTTCAGTAGGCAGATTCATATTATTAAATATGGAATGATACAAGATTTAAGATTAAGTTAAGGTGACTTGAAAATATCAAGCAGATCTGTTGATCTTTTATTGTCGAAGAATTAATCATCGTTTGATTCAGATCATCTACTTAAAAAGAATTAAGGTATATGAAGACCTGTTTTTCATGACAACAATCTTAATAAAAAAAGAATACCTCGTAGGAGATCGGCAATTATGGAATAAGGATTGCTGGCACACTGCTGCAGGATGATATCAAAAAAGTATTACAAACCCTTCTGCTAAAATTTATATTTCTCAACATGCCCTCCTTGGTTATAGGAAAAGTTACATAATATTTCTAAATTCGAGTTTAGAAAGATAATAAAGAAATATTAAAATTCACGTGTTATCAATTGCTAACAAGTACCTTTGAAGGAGCCAGATAACTATACGTCTAGATTGATGAACTACCGATTATAACCGGAAATGCATTATAAGTTTGGTTCTTCTACGGTACCGCATAAAACTGATTGATTCTGGACAATCTTAATCGGCAATATATCTTGATCTACAAATTATATTATAATCAGAAACGCAAAATCTCGGAGCGAAATAATTAAATCTTATATGGTTCTGGATTGAGATAAGTCCATGTTGATACTTCACCAATTTCTATCGATGCTTGTCATAAAGATATACTCAGGGTGTCTGACGTTTAATGTGAAAAACCATCAAATCCAACCAAAGGCTCATTGCAACAAATACTTGACTATAAACTCTCCCTGTAGTACCATTATGAGCGTATTTTGCTCAGGCCGATGTACAAGACAATCAAATGTATCTTGCAATAAAATTCTCACTTTCGCGAGCAGTACGTTACACGGCAGCAGCTGACTCTGAATATAATTTGAGCATAACGGGAGGATTTAATCTACTATGAGATCACATTTCCAGCGACAATTACAGTTGATACATTTTTACGGGTCCGAATTAGGACAAGTAATTCATGGTTGGAGTTTGTATCGCTGAATATTATTCATTCAAATCATTGTATCTTGTAATTGTAGGACATGGAAAGAACGTTCCAACGCAGACAAACACGTATGAAGAAGTTAAACAACAACAAACTGCTTGATCGATTAACAACCACCATTATTGCTTACTGACTCATTCATTAGAATAACATATTTCTTTGTGCATTGCTTATTAACAAACATCCCACCATTTCGATCACCTTGCATATCCGATATTTCACAACTCGAGTTCAGAAAGAAAGGGCACAGAATAGCGACGCGATCAACTATCAACAATCGCTGAAAAATAGCAGGGTATGGGGGCATTTATGCCCCAAAAATACGAGTTATTGATAGATAGATCAGATATATGCTCGAAAGGAGGAAGCGATTACCGATAAACAAGCTTATCGTTTGTAGAAGATGGCCCAAGCGATATTTTGTTGGACGATAGCTAATTAAGATACAAGGCAGTCTACTTTTGTTCACCTTTTCCACCATAAACAGTTCTCCTTTTTTGCACAACAACGAATTCCGTCTTTCTGCAAATTTTCCGAACAGTTTGAAAAAGGACCCATAAGTATACCTTCCATAAAGGAGAACCTTTTTTTTACTTTCGAATGACACTTATTAATTAATTAACGTTCAATAACTTTATGACACCCTTTTTAACACCTTATCATATATTCTTGACCAAAGATTAGTTAAGCAAAAAGGTTCTACTTTGTTCGCTGTGAAATATGCATTAGCATACTTGCGAGTCAGCACAGAAGAGCAGACTGTTCTGAACCAGAAATTGGCTTTGCAAAAATGGGCTGATGCTCAAGGCTATATTATACTAGATTTTTTTGAAGATTCCGCGGTTAGTGGTAAAATTCCAGCTATCAAAAGAAGGGCTTTCCAAGATATGTTAGATATTCTAAGAATAGCAACCCTGGATGCAGTATTAGTTTATGAACTATCAAGAATAGGTAGAACTTTTTGGGACACCCTGGATTCAATAAAGGCTATTGAAGAATATGCACCTCTCATTTCGTGTTCTTCAAGAGAAACCTTTTTACAAACCACTGAACCTAGCGTAAGAAAACTCATGATCGGAATACTCACATGGGTAGCAGAGAGGGAACGAGAAATGTTGGTGCAGCGTACCAAGGATGGAATGTCAAGGGCTCGAGCAGCGGGAAAAGGAATAGGAAGACCCCAAAGGAAAATGGACAAAAACAGTTTAATCAATTTACTTCTAGAAAACCAACCACGTGTAAAAATAGCAAAGACAATGGGCGTATCGAAGGCAACTCTGTATAAATGGCTTAGGGAAATATCTATTAAAAATTCGCCGTAATGTTTTTTTCGATCTTCTTTAATATCGAAAGTTGCACATTCAACAGCTTTTCGAGGTCGTCTTTATTAATTGCTAGTGGAGGAATTATTATCATGATATTTCCAACAGGCCGGATAAACACACCCTGTTTTAACGATTCCTGCCTAATATAATAATTGATAGGACCCTTATCTTTTATCGCACTAATAGGTTTGCCTTTCCATGATAGCTCTATTCCTGCTAAAAGCCCTTTATGACGAATATTTACAACAATTGATGATTCCTTGAATTGTTGTAAACGCTTTCCCAAATATTTACTGTTTCTTCTAATTTGACGAATTAAGTTTGTCTTACGGTACAAATCTAGATTTGCTAGGGCTGCCGTACATCCGATAGGATTACCTGTAAACGTATGCCCATGATAAAATTGTTTATTTTCCGAATAGTCACCTAGAAATGCATCGAATACTTTGCGGGTTGTAGCAGTTATAGCAAGGGGGAAATAGCCTGCAGTAAGTGACTTTCCAAAACAAACTATGTCGGGTATCGACTCCTGTGCTACGTACTCTACCATATTACCTAGTCTCCCCAATCCTGTTGCAATTTCGTCAAGTATGAGTAAAACATCATATTTTCTACAAAGATCAGAGAGCTTCCTTTGATAATTTGGTGGATATATATTTACACCGCCCGCAATTTGTGCGCCGCTTTCCATCACTAATGCAGAACATTTAGAACTATATTTTTTGAGAATCTTTTCTGTTCGCTCTACACAGTACTCTACGAAATCCTTTTCGGCCTTGGGTTCTCCGTTAGCGATAGAAGGGCTAGGGGCTTTGTATACCCTAGTTAGCAGCGGTTTATACGCGTCAAAATATTTGGCTATATAGCCTAGAGACATTGCACCAACTGTGTCCCCGTGGTATCCATTAATAAGCGAAATAAACCTTGTTTTTTCGCACTTGCCATTATTACGCCAATACTGAAGTGCCATCTTCATAGCTATTTCGATTGCCGTTGAACCATTATCGGAATAAAAGATTTTGTGCATTCCCCTTGCTATTTTAATGAATCTTTCTGCAAATTTTGCGGAAGGAGCGTTTCCCAAGCCAAATAGCGTGGAATGTGGAAGTGTTTGAAGTTGTCTGACCATCCTCTGTATCACACTATTTGTACTATGTCCCCATACATTACACCACATGCTTGCAATTCCATCAAGATATCTTTTGCCGTCACTATCGATAAGGTAGAAACCTTTTCCCCGCACAATGACTTTATTATTGCTATTGTTCCAATCCCTCATCTGCGTATATGGATGCCAGACAAATTTTTTGTCAACCTCATTTACCTTCAATTAGGTTAAATCTAACACTCATCATGGTAATAACGTTTCCATGAAAGGGCTATTCATAACTGGAACCGACACAGGAGTGGGTAAAACAAGCATCGCTGCTGCTTTAGCATTGCTGATAAGAAGGCGCGGAGTAAATGTAGGAGTGATGAAGCCTTTTGCATCTGCGGACAATATCTTCTCCAGAAAATATAAATCAGAAGATTCTGCATTACTAGCAGAGGCAGCACAAGTTGATGATCCTGATGAAGAAATAAATCCGTTTTTTTACAAAATACCTACTGCTCCCTTTATTGCTGCAAAACTAGATTTCAGAAACGAGGTGCGCATATCTACTGCTTTAAGGCTATATCATAAGCTCGCCTCAAAACATGATTTCATGA
>DATDFS010000286.1:0-4478 GCA_036522495.1 Nitrososphaeraceae archaeon
AGCAGTTTAGCAGATAATACAGTCACTGCTACAAGACTAATAAATAACGCCATGTTTGCAAATATGGAAGCGTTCAAGACATCCATTCAAAATGCAAGAGATAATGCTAGGGAGTTCTCGAGAATAGGCGTTAACAGCACAAAAACATTTGAGCAAGTATCAAGAGATACTACTACTGCAACAACAACTACTTTCTCCCATTAGAGAAAAGAAGAAGCAATTACAAACTCTGACGGTATGATGAGTAATAACAAAATCAGCAGTAGCAACAACAACAACAAAAACAACATAACCTAACGACTTCTTTCTGTTGTTTTTTACTCCTTATTTTTAGCACTGAAGGGTAAGGGAAACGCAGAAACTGCACGCCTTTTAAGGGTTCCCTTTGCACACAGTTACGACATATCTTAACATGTTGCAAGTCGCTATTATGACTCGATAAGCGTAACTATCTATGCCGACTCTAGAAAATTATAGGACGATTAAGGCAGCAGCTATTATTGCATTAAAGCTTAAGAGTAAGCGTACGTTAGAGTTAAAGCCATGATTTTTTATCAACTTTAGCCTAAACAACAAACCATCGACACTCCTTGATGGTCTTCCCACATGTTTCATTGATATCATTTTATCGACAATTCAATGTATTAGGATTGGGTCAGAGATTGACCTTTGTAGAGAGAAAACCTCTGCTTGTTTCTACTACTAACGTTAAAACAAGCAAGCAAGCAAGTTATAATCGATGAAGCAAGAAGCCAACGAATTAATTCGTGGGTAGTTCACGAATGTATATACGATGCATCTACTGCCTCGAGCGCTTCTTTATATCCATTCTTAAACAAATCTTTTATAGTTGATTCTGAAAATTCAGCAGCTTTACCAAAAATAGTACTTCCATCATCTTTTCTATCAACATACACCACTTTTGCTATGTCGAATCTTCCTTCTATTAGATCTCTGTAAGTTCTTTTACCATCATCTTCTTTTTTACTTCTCTTCTCGCTTTTTGTCCCTGGCTTATCTAATACCTGTTTTTCCAGTTCTTTGTTGAATGAATCCCTAACTTCCTGACCATATTTGCTTAAATGTTTGAGAGCAAGATTTTTTACTTGTCCATAAAGTATAAGATAGTCAGATATCAAATTGGCCACCTTTAGATCATAGTTTGTTCTGTCGTGGAATCTAATATCCAGCTCCCTATCTTGGATAGTATCTGCGTCAACAGGTAGATTTTCTTCAACGGTAGGATATAGGTTGACTATGTATACTTCTAGGTGTGGCACCTGCATTCCAAGATGTTGTACATCATGCCAATAATATCTATGAGCATGAATCAGTTCTCTTAATGGAGTATTGCTAAGATACGCTCCATCCCAAAAGTATCGATAGTGATTGGTTTTGTCCTGGTCATCATTCTCCTCGTCGTTGACATTATTATTATTTTCTTTATTTCTTGTTACTTCTTTAAATTTTGGATATTTGTATTTGAGATGAGGGGACATGCTTGCCGTGACATGCTCTATGTTAACACCCTCCGGATACTTTATAATATGCCTAGATTCTTCACCATCAGAAGTTTTTCCATTTTCATATACTGTTTCACACAGATAACTATCAAATACGGCTGCGTTTGTAACATCCATCACGTCAACACTAACAAGAAGTAACCGTGGTTCCCCTTTTTCGAAACTTGTTTTAATTGGATGATTTTCATAATCCCAATAATTTCTGATAGTTTGTGTCAGTGGCGTGTTATCAAACCTCGGGAAGGGTGATAACATATTAAGGAATTTTGTATCAGGTTGCATAAAGTTACCTGACATAACATTTGGTGTTCCAAACAATCCAGACCACACCCAAGAAAAATATCGCCTAGCAGACTCTCCGGAAGCTATCGGGCTATAGTTTTGGGGCCAAAAGAAATAGAAAGGATTGGGATAGTCTTCTATTAATTTTGTAAGCTGTTTATTTTGTGAAGATAACGATCTGTAATTTTCTATCCATGCTCTGGTGATACCGTGCCATACATCCCACCCACTCCAAAATAAGGGACTATCAAAGCTCGATACTGAGATATTGTTCCAGAAGTCATTGAGTTGTTTTGATGCATTATTCCAGATTGCTTCTGTATCCATCTTGTGGTTTTCTTTCTTTAGTCTGGAGACGTTATCGACTATTATCGCAGCATTTACAGCACCAATTGAAGTCCCAGCAATAATATCAAATAGAGGTCTATTTTTTCTAATATTGCCCTCCGCTTTGTCTTTTTCAGTGAGCCTCTCACAAAGTGCCTGAAAAACTCCTGCCTCATAAGCACCAAGGGAACCTCCACCTTGAAGAACTAATGCCCTTTGAATCATTTTGACGGTGATATTCACCGTGTCAGGTAAGCTTTGTACTCCTTGGTCATCTGTCACTACTAATTCAAATGATAAATTAGTGTAAGGATTTTTTGAACCAGCGGTATTAAAATCAATGTCTACATATGGAGCTTTAAAAGAAGGAGAGACAATATTGTTGTTTTTGTCTAAATCTACTATTGGACCAGCAACTTGTTTCCAGTAGTATGAAGACAATCTGTTATTATTGTTAGTATTATTTTGAGCAAAAGAGTTACTCCCATCTAACTTTACTTCTGAACCTTCATACACAATCTGATCTGGGCCAGCATATGCTGTAGGCTTAAATGAACCATGTGATTTGACTGTATCTTTTTTATTATTTCCTTGTTCTTCTGCTCCTCTTTTTGACATAATGTAATAATTAGAAAATACCTTGCTTAAGAGTACTTTGATAGAAAAACCCAACACAAATCAAGGTGTTCTATCGCATTGAAATAAGACATAAAGAAAGAGTTTGGATATTTATAGAAAGGAAATGATATAATATTTAACATCGCAAACAGACATGTAATTTAGATATTTAATAGAAATTATTGTTTGGCAACAACCTCTGATACAACAATTGAGCTAATCTATCTAAAGTCGTATCCAGTAGAAGTTGAAGTGCCTAGAGACTTCTAATCAGTGACGGCGTTTTTTATACTGATATGTGGTACTATTCTTTTAGCATTGGTGAGTACTCAAGATCAAGTTTGGTCTTAGATCCAGGCTGGTCTACGATGCTATCAAATTCAAATGGGCCTACCTTCGCTTTTCCGATGTCAGGTAATAAGAGCACTGCTCCCATTATTCAATTGAATGAATGAATGAATGAAAGAACGAATTGAATGTTATTGCAATTGGTTGTAGTGCCCTTAAATATACAGTCGGCTTGATACCTGCGTGAATGGAAAAATGATGTCCACGAACAGGAAGAATTACCAAGGTAGACCGATCATTTTCGCATTAATTGCCTTCTCAATAGCATCAATGATTATGGCGTCGATAATAAACAACACGAATAACGTTAACAACAACTTTCTGGCGTTTGCCCTGAAAAAGCACCCTGGCGGTTCAACTTCTGTCGTTTCGACTACTACTACAACAACAACCACAGATCCCAAGAAAAAGAGCACATCATCACCGTCTTCAGATAATAGTGGAGGAGGAACTACCGGTAACGGTAATGGCATTAACGGCAACCCTGGTGGGAATGGCAGTCCAGATGGAAGGGGTGGTAAAGGAGGAACAGGAACAACAATAACAACCAGGACAGGTAATCCACCACCACCATTAAAATGCAAATCAGGCGAGGTTTTGAAGGGTGGCGTATGCGTTCCAAAGCCAACATCGAAAACATCACCATGTCCAAAAGGAACTCACAATGTCATTACGCTGGGATGCATAAAGAATCATCTGACAAGTCAAGAGGCATTTGGCTTGGGTTGTAAGATGGGATTCTTTGATGGCCCGGACCAGGAGAACTTTGTAGGAACAGGCGGAGTAAAACACCACTCGAAAGCGTTTACACAGGGCTATAACTTGGCCTTTGGTAGCGGTAATGTAGGCGCCTGTAAGCGGTACCTAGGCAATAACTAACTAACTAACTGAGAGTGGGGCATAATTTCAATAACCATTTTTTAAGTTAGTTTTCTGGTTGATTAGCTTCCTAGCATGTGTTTGATTGCTTTTGGATGTTCTTTACGAGTCTTACAATTGTAATAAACAATGATTTGATAGAGCAGTACTGATAACAGTACTATTCCAGCTGCCTTCTGGTAACCTCTTACTGTCAAGGGATCTATTTTGAAAATATCTTTGATGTGTTGTATTAACGGCTCTACTGATATTCCTCTCCAAGAGTAAATTACCTGTCCTAATTTAGATTCATAGAATTCTATCAATTGTAGTCTCTCGTTGGAAGTATGGTTGTATATTTCTGATACAGGACATACTACTATCTCAAATCCCCTTGTTATGCTCAAATTATACAGCGTCATCATACCCACAATCAGCTGCCATGTATCGTATTCCTTGTGGAAGTAAAGATGTTATTGCAGGATACATCTGATTATCTTGTATGTCAGCTTGTGTAAAATC
>DATDFS010000287.1:0-5234 GCA_036522495.1 Nitrososphaeraceae archaeon
TGATAGGGTTGACGACTTTGCTAGAATTTTGAAAAAGACAGAACAACCAATACAGAGACTCAATGAAGAGTTGGGGATAGCAGTTCCTGCTGTCCAACAGAGTTCATATAATAGGTATCAAAAAGGACGCAGTTACTGGTATAATAAAAGTAGCGGAGGCCACAGAAGTCATAGTAGATATGGTGATAATAGAAGTAGAGGTCATGGTGGATATGGTGGTCGTATTAGAAACACACGCAGCTATAGAGAACAGCGAAGTGATAACCGCAACAATAGATATGGTAGAGAATCGAGTAGAAGTTAACGCTAACTGAAGATCCTTCACTTTCTCCTCGTTTCTTACCGTTGTCATCAACCTATCCCGGGGGCAGGTTGACATTACAGGTCCATAAATCATTTTTCTGCAACCGGTAGTATCAAGCTATTACTGTCAAACGGTAGTGTCAAGCCCTGATATTTCCAGACTCTTATCTCTTTCAAGACAGCACGACTATATACGTCTGACTTTTGAGTACGTTTTGATGGAATTTAAATTGTTCGGACAATTAAACACATGATAGTAATAATGGAAAACGATAGCTTCAAAGAAAACAAAAATCATGCATTAGCAAAGATTACGTAGAGCAAATTTGGAGACCATGATTTCATTTTATACTCAGATATTACTACTCTGCCATATATCTATTCAAATTATAGCAAAAGCTCATTAGAATCATTAAATGAAATAGTTCTTATCTTACCACACTATCATTTAGTAGCAGATGTCATTAACAACCTGACAAGTAACGGTATTGATATGGAGAAATGCAAAAGAGAAGGCTCAATTATAATCATAGAATCAAAAAAAGGATACTATAGTTTGACAGACGAGTTTATTGGGGTAATGATTATGAAGAAAATGTTACTTCGACGTGCGAACAAACTAGGAAGACGGGTGTAACTGTAATATCTGATATGGGTTTGTTCTTCCATCTTAATAGAATAGAGGATTTGATTAAATATGAAATAGGGTTATCTTCGTCGATATATGACATGAAAGTGAAAGTACTGTGTAGTTATAATAAAACTGATTTTGAACGGCTCACTGAAGACCGAAAACAACATTTACTTAAACATCATAATAAAATCTTCCTTACATAAACAGAGTAGCAAAAAACCGTAGAATATGAAGAATGAATTAGACACTTCTAATATTGTCAAAATATTCTATTGACAAGTAAAGGATAATAATGACATTCTTGATTTTTTTAGCTCAATGATATATACAGTAGGACGGTCAACTACCTGCAAAGTATGTGGATTAACAGCTCGTAACAAGGAAGAACTACAAGATCATATCAATAGTGCACATAAGGACAGTACATGAGTATCCATGCTTGTAACTACTACTCTAACAATCCTAAGGAGACTAAAGCCATAGATGAAAAAGGTCCTCACTATTATCCTAGGGATTATGGAAATCATAGCACAATAGAGAAATGAGAGGCTGTAACAATAAACAGCCTCCACTTTCATGTATCACAGAAAATATTACACTAACTTCTTCTTCCATCCTTGCCTTCACAAGTAACTGTAAATCGACAGTAGAGATTAAAGAATAAGCTATATTTTTAAACAGGATATTTCATATCGTACGAATGGTGAATCTCTACCAGATAATTATTAATAAGTATATTATTAATGACATAAAGTGCCATAAACTATTATCCAAGGATGGAATAACAACACAAGATCTCATCATAGACAAAGTTGAGGGGCTTTTTGAAGGTATATGGGTGAATACAAAGTCCCAGAGAAGCCTATTACCAGGTATTGGCATCGCCTCAGGCATTGTGAAGAATTTAGACGAATACCAATACATTTTTTGCTCTGAAATTCGATCCATTCCTGATACCAATCCTTATAAAAAAGAGTTGCAGAAGTCTAGAATAGCCATAATTGCATCATTCGCAAAGTTAATTCCAATATTGCATTCAAGATCTGATAAAGACTTAAAAAAGTGGAATCACTTTGCACAAATATTGTTAACACAAATTTCAGAGATGCTTGTGAAGACAAGACTTAACCAAAATAAATATGACAAGTCAAATAGTGAATCATTGAAATCTACGTTTGATTATTTTGATGTTCCAGACAAAGAGGTTGACAGCATATTAGAAAGTATCTACTAATGAGAATTCGACGTACACGCCACTATAAAAAAAGGTAAATAGACAAATAATGCCCTGATCTCATATAATTTTGTCAAAATCTAACAAACGTATATCGTTGGCTGATTGTTGCAGTGGTGGTTAAAGAGTTGTTACATGAAAGCGCAATGCAGTCAATAGGCCGAAAGGGTTGTGAAACAAATTTGACTTATTTTTAGGCCCTGATAACCACGAGGGGATCTAATCAAGATCACGAGTGACTAGGAGCATGCATGCCGGAACCACATAATTACCAGGGTGTATAAGGGGGGTGCAGTTAACTTAAGGTGCAAATTCTTGAACTTTGTGCGAGAAAAATAGTGATTAACTTGCTATGTTAACACCACCATACGAGATGTAAAACTGAATATTAGGAAGACAATCGATAATCTTGTTTGGGTTTATTGTTTAGGCTTGTTAGATAATACAAATGAGTCCTTATAAAAAGAAAAATAGTATATCCGAAATCCAGCTAACTGTGTGATGATTTGATACGTTCTAAACCAATTACCCCGCAAAATTGTCGTCAAGCAATATTCGATTTCTGGAATAATCAACGTCCACAGAAATGATGACAGGGATATCCTTTGACATCTTGGCTTGTTCCAAGATTTCTGGAAATTCCTTTGTAGATTTTACCGCATAACCGGTAGCACCGAAGCTGCTTGCCAACTTTACAAAATCTGGATTGTTAAACTCGGTGAAGGCCTTCTTGCCAAATTCGTCAATTTGTTTTAAAGATATTAGACCAAAGTCAGAATCGCACCATATGATGATTATAATAGGTAATTGTAAGCGTACAGCAGTCTCTAATTCCTGTACATTCATCAAAAAACCGCCATCACCACACATCGCAACAACTTTTTGTGTGGGTTTCACAAGTTGAGCTGCAATTGCTGCTGGAAGTGCAAATCCCATTGAGCAAAAGCCGTTGGGAATTATACATGTATTTGGAACATATGTTTCATAAAGTTTTGCTATCCACAATTTGTGCACACCAACATCAGAAATAACTATATCATTTTCGTCAAGAGCATTCCTTACGTCAAGCACTAGTTTTTCAGGTTTTATTGGGTATGAAAAATCATGCTTGAATTTGTCAGTATTCCTCCAGACAAGCTCTTTTTTAATTCTTTTAAAAAGGTCTGATATTTCGCGAGTATAATATCTATTACTGCTACTGTTGCCAGAAATAATTAATCCTTCTTGTACGTTTTGATCATGATGGTGATCCTCAACTTCACTTGTTTTTTCTTTCTCTAATTCTTCCATAATAGCTTCTATTGCGTATTCAATATCTGCAGCTATCTCAACAGTTGGAGGATAGTATGTATCAACTTCAGCAGGAGTAAAGTCAATATGAATAATCTTTTTATTTAAATAGCCATTCCAATTTTTAGGATTGTATTCCACAAGGTCATAGCCTACTGCGATAATCAGATCAGATTCTTTCATCGCTAATAAAGCGTGATCAGCTTCTTTGATTCCAATTGTTTGCAAATGTCTGTCTGATTTATCAGATATGACTCCTTTTGCCATAAATGTGTTCATACAATATATTCCTGTTTTTTCTGCAAATTTTCTTAAACAATAGGATGCGTTTCCTCTTATGCAGCCATTTCCTACAAGTAATAAAGGCCTTTTTGCCCCAATTATTATTTTAGCAGCTTTTTCTATCAAATCTATGTTAGGTCTAGATCTTAAAACTTGCTGTTTGCCTATTGGTCTTATCTTGGATTCTTTTTTTGCTATATCTTGCGGTAATTCAAGATGTACTGCTCCCTCTTTTTCTTCTGCAGCGATCTTAAATGCTCTTCTAATAATTTCTGGGATACTATCGGAATTGCCTATTGACCATCTCCATTTGGTTATGGGTTTGAACATAGTCACTGCATCCATATTCTGATGGGATTCTTTATGTAGAGAATGTGTATTGGTTTGGCCTGTTATTGCCACTATTGGAGATCTATCCATATTTGCATTTGCTACTCCTGTTGTAAGATTTGTTGCTCCGGGTCCTAAAGTAGATAGACATACTCCTACTTTTTGTGTTAATCTTCCGTACATATCTGCCATGAAAGCAGCTGCCTGTTCATGTCTCACCAAAATGAATTTGATTGACTTCTTTGAATCTGCTAATGACATAATAAGGTCCGCATTCTCTTCACCCGGCAAACCAAAGATGTATTCTACACCTTCAGCTTCCAAGCATTTTATAAAAAGATCAGATGCCTTCATTTTATTATCAACCTTGAACCTATCTGTGTGACTATGAGAGTAGCTGGTTATCCAGCTTGAACCAAAACAACATCTTTGGTTACCCTGAGCGTAAGCACTAGTATTAAGCCTATCGCGCAGAAGACTCACAATGGGCTATGTGGTAATATGTAGGTGACGAGAATAGGCGCAAGGCCGCCGTATACCTGGGATAGATAGTAAGAGTGTTGACAACAGAAAATCTGTATGGGAAAGTGCTTCGCAAAGAAGGCTGGTTGTGCGGATTAGGCCTATGTCGTAGGCCCATATGCACTGTCTGTCCAATCCATCTTCCACCATAGCCTCTGCGCTTTGTTTTCCAGCGCTTTCTATAAGCCAAGTTGCCGCTCTCACAAATTGGCCTCCAAATGAGAATCCATTGAATAGGCCGAATATGGATAGTATTATCAAACGGTTCCTACTATCGCTGCATGTCATGGTGTGAGTCGGATGGACCAAGGCTCTTTGTCTCGCTGGAAAATTGCCTGGGAATATCCTAATTTGCTCGTGTTGTTGTGTTGTAGTCAGGGGAGATACAGAAGACGAAATTATGTCAAAAGCTAGAGAACATGGTGGGAAGGAACACAATATGAAGATATAACCCTGAACCAAAATGGGAGGACGTATTCATACTAGCTAATTTCTTGTAATTGTTGCATTTGTTAAAAATTGTTTAAATTGTTGAGCCACTATCTCTATCTTATTGGAAAATCAGACTGGTAGTTGCGACTTAGGTATTCATGCTTACAAGAATGGCAAAACAATGGAGGAGTGTAGACGAGTGTAGAC
>DATDFS010000288.1:0-2361 GCA_036522495.1 Nitrososphaeraceae archaeon
AGTAAATAACACTAATGAATAGATTTGAAATTCAGAAATAGCTGTATTAATACATACAATGTACCAAAATGATAACAAAGAACCACAAAACAACTACCGTACTAGTCGCATTAGCAGCACTATCCGCTATCTTAGTAGCAGGTTCAGTGTCTGCAGCAAGTGATCACTTCGCGTTTGCTCACAAGAAGGGACTGAAGAACAGTGGTATTGCAGTACCAACCCTTACCGCTCAACCGCAAAAGTGTGTAAGCGCCGGTGGAACCTCTCCGATTACAGGAGCATGCATTGCCACCTCAACCAATACAATTGATGTATCAGGCGGCGTTGTAGGCGGACCATAAATAAACACAGGACACACATCATCGATCCAATGCGACTAGACTTCCAGACGACCTACCTTTCTTTTTTCCTTTCAGATAATCACCTATCAGAAAATGCTAGTTTTGTCTGACGTGTAACTACATGATATTCCTGCAGGTTTGTACCAACAGGGTATTTTTTCTATATGGTGATGATGTAAATATCGGCCCATGCCAATATTATCTCTTTATTTAGGCCCGCCTCAGATACAATTTAGATAACGAAATTGTTCGTTGTAAAAGAAAAAGATCCATTAAAAGAATACAGAGAGAAAGAACCAAGGATTCCTGCAAAGAAAAAAGAGCATGAACCAACAGCTGTACAGAGAAATCACTGAAAAGATTACGGAAGGATGAAAAGAAGTACCTAATCCTGAAGCAGCAAAAGAATGAGCTAGTAGAAGTGGTATGGTAAAAAGAAACTGCTGGTGCTGCTGAAACTGCTAATGAATACGAACAAAGTGCTGCTGGATCAAACAAATAGATAATTACAGACCAGCATAGCCCTAATTCTTGTTTTTTTCGTTGGAATTTGTACGACCATTTGTTCATCGAACCCGCTAGGTCGTATACCTACTACGAGTTATGAGATATACTAGCAAATAATATACTAGTAAGGATAGCAATATAATGGAAGAAGCAGTGTGAATTTCCAGAAGCAAATTCAAATTGCAGCGTATTTATAAATCGAAACTGGATAAAAGGAAATGGTTCACAAACAACTTTGTCATCAGAATTCAAATCTATTTCTGAACTAAGGAAATTGCTTGCGGCTGATTGTAAAATAGAAAAGATAAATCCTCCGGTTTTTGCCTCAGATGCAGAGGTAAATATTGTAACAATAACATTAGTATGTCCTGATGGGAAAACACAAACAATTCGTGCCTATAGGGAAGAAGCACAGTCATTAAGGGAATTTATAAGGACCAGTACGTAGAATCAAAATACTTGTGTTTATACTAAGAAACAGATTGTAAATACCTTTTAACCATCTGGTTATGATAGCTAGGACGACAAAATAATAATTAGGCGGTTCAAACTATGAACAATCCAATTAGGGGGTTGTGAAAGTAAAGCCAGTAGGATCTTGGTATATGATACGTTAAAGCTGGCTGTCGCTTGGCTTTCTTAGTAGCAAACTATTCTATGGCCTAATATGTATAGAGGATCCATAATTGTGTTATCCATAAAGAACCAGTTCCTCATCCTTGCATTTGCTAAAGGATCATCGTATGGCTTTGTCTGCTTACCAACATTCATACAATCTCTAATATTTGGATACTTGATATTGTTTCGTACTGCATCAGCAGTAGCCTGCTAATTTCATAAAATTGCTGCAGGTAAAACGAGCTTTAGTTTTTACTATATTTAATTACCGTCCAAAGTTTTAAAGAAACTTTTCTTTTCCTCGCGGAACTGTTAAGCTTCCTTTATAGTAACATGGTGCAAGATATGATAGTAGAGGATAAAGATATTGTTGTAAAGCAAATACAATCTTATTGGAATTAGAATGGCGTATTAATTATTATATATCTGAAGATCGAATGAGGAGAAAATGCAGAACGCTAATGAACACCTGAGCAGTATTTGTGACCAAGTGCTGCATTCTGATACCTCGATTAGATTTGTAGGCATCCCTAATAAAATGGGTAAACTGGCCGTATCAAGATACAGAGATGGATTAGTACCGATAATCACAGAACAGGAAATAGAAATTCTTGCCATAGAATCAGTTTTAAGGATGAATACAAGAAAGGATTTTGAATCAAAATTTGGAAGACCAATTTACTCATTTACATTATATGAAAAAGTAAAAAGAGCGACAATAACTTTGCAAGACAATAACAGTGAAGAATATCCTATACTCATGGTATCATTTGATAGAGAAGCAGATCATGACTCTATAATACTGAACAAAATACTACCAATCATCAAAGAACAGCTGTAGGTATTAATATGCCCTAAAGTTTCATTCATATCATGGGCTCTTGAGCCAGGAATA
>DATDFS010000289.1:0-6848 GCA_036522495.1 Nitrososphaeraceae archaeon
CTTGGACCTTCTGTCCTCTGGCCGCTTCGAACTCGGCATTGGTCCAACCGATACCAACGCCTGGGATGCAATCGAGGCCTTGGGCGGAGTACGCGCACGCCAGCGGAGTCCGTGAGAGAGCTTAGCGAGGCGATTGACATCATCCGCGGGATCTGGAATGTCTACGCGCCAGGCATGAAGCGCATCGAAGTCAAACACTACCGCGTCTCTGGCACATGCGCGGGCCCCAGCCAGCCCACAATATCTCAATCTGGGTGCCCGCCGCACGGCGGCACATTCGGCAACTGGTCGGACGCAAGGCCGATGGCTGGATTTCGGAGCGAGCGTGGATGACCGATGTAGAGGGGAATCTGGCGCTGGGCAACCGCATCATTGACGAAGCTGCGACGGAGGCGGGGCGCGACCCGAGCGGTGTACGCCGTATTTTTGACTACCACGGCAGCTTCAGTCATGCTCGGCGTGGCTTTCTCCAGGATCCGCCGGCGCAGTGGGTGGAGATGCTGTTACCACTCGTGATCGAGCACGGGTCAGCACGTTCATCCTGGTAGAGGACGACCCGCGCGCATCCAGCGGTTTGGCGGCGAGGTCACCCCGGCCCTATGCGAGGCGGTCGCCCGCGAGCGGCAGGCGGCCGGGATGCGGACCAAAGAGGAAACAAAAACAAAGGTAGCAAGGAAAGGCGGCGAGTCATATTTGCTCTAGGAAACAATAGAATGTGTTTTCATAAATATCGCATTGCCTGAATAGTTGTTTTCCTTCCAAGTTTATGGCACCGAAGATACATGAACGTTTATTTGATCCTGTAACTGTAACTACTGGTCTTGAATCTTTCTTTATCAATCCACATACCTCTCTAACAAGAGATTCAAAGAAGAAAAATGACTCATTGACTGATACTGCTCTAAAACACATTTATCTTTCAATAATTCATAGATATTCGATGGGATGAATATACGGTAGAGGAGGCTGCAGAAATTGAAGATATTTTCATATACAATTTCCAAATGAACGTAACTTATCCCACCCTATACCACAAGGTAACGGTTCGTCAGAGAAAATTCTAAAAAATTTATCAATTAAGTATCATATTATCTTTGGTAAAGACAAATTGATATAAGTTATTCATAATCTTAGACGTAGTTTATATTATTTGTGGAGACGTTTGGAAAGAATAGTTTTAAATCGTTTAATATCTTCGATAGAATAGCCTTTTGTAAACTCATAAGAGAACAGTTCATGCCAAACATGTCAATACTTTCGTTTTCTTTTCAGAGTACTTGTGATGCCCATTCACTTTTGTTCCTGCCATTTTCAAGTGGAAATGACATCATGTAAAAAGGGTAATTAGCCTTATCTGGTAACTATCCTATGAGGTAAAGGTTAGAGTCTACTGTTTTGTGCATCATTATTATCTGATTGGTTAATAGTTCAGAATCTAACACAACTTTGAAATTCTAACATAGCTGTTATTACTTATAGCAAAAGTAAACTTATTTGTGTTAGACGTCATTTGGAGGCAAGTCCCATGCTGTTAAATGAGCACATTTTTGTTATATGACTTATTTGACCATCCATATGACCAGGTATTTGACTTATTTGACCTTTTTTAAAGTTAATATCGATGAATATCCAATACTTTTATTAGTCAAATATGCCAGCTAGATTACCCGATAATATTAAATCTCTAGTTATTCAGCAATGGCTGGAAGGAAAGCCACGAAACGATATTGCTGCAGAAAATGGCTTGAGCGATGGAGCAGTAACAAATATAGTTAATGAGTGGAAGCATAAGCTTGGATTTTCTTTAGCAGATGACCTAAGGGAACTAGCAGTAACTATGAAAAGAGTTGGAGTTACTACCTCCCAATGTGCTTTAGGGTTTAGAGTTGCAATGATTATGCTCAACATGGGAATAAAAGAAGATGACTTTGAATCATATATTTTAGATATTTATAATCACGGCAAGAACGTTGGATTACCACCGGAGAGCATTGCTTTCCATCTCAAAGATTTAGTTGAGCTTTCAACAACCTATGCTATACCCTTTTCGCAGATTCCAAATCGTATAAAACAAAAGGCAGATGAAGAAGAAAAATTAGAAAAAGACGTAAAAAAATTAAAAGCGCAAAAAGAAATACTTAACTTGCAAAAATCATATAGTGAGTCTGTTCGTGATCAAGCCTTACACGATGAAAGGATGACTGCAGCTGAGCTTAAATGGTATTCTGATCTTAGGGCAGAATTGAGAAAATATGGTATACCTGTTGATGATATTCCAAAGTTTGCAAAAGCTGTTAATGGATTAAGACAGTATGGATATGATGTGAGCAAAGTTATAAGTGAATTTTCAGATCATGAATCTCATGTAAGAGACGTCAAATGCTTGAAAGTAGTGTCAAAATGTTGAAAATTGAACTTAACTACCTAAGTCAGCAGTGCTCTTTCGCTCAGAATACCCTGAATTCCCACATTCCAACAATTTCTGGATTAAAAGAGCTTGAGACTATGGGGTTTGGCGTCAAAGAGTTAAAACTACTTTGGCATACTATCAATGAAATAGCGGTTGCAAATAATATACCATTGAACGAGGCTCAACAAAAGTTCTTTAAGGATGTAGAAGAGCAATATGATAACAAACTGGGATTTGAATCCAAAGTGCAGAATCTACAGCTTGAAATTAACAAGCTAAGCGAACAGAATATCAAGTTACCCTTGGTTGGACCTCTACTGGCTAGACTTGTTCAAAGCGGAATCAATGAACAGGATATAATTAATGTGGCGTACATATTTAATACACATATTGGCGGTAAAAGCAGTACTATAGACATACAATTGTTAATTGCTGACCTCCACAAGTATCCAACCATCAAATCTGTTATACCACAGTTAAGCCAAGATAGAGATAACTTGACAAATCAAATAGCTTCACTAAAAACACTGAAACAAGATTTAGAGAGACAGAAACAAAGTATCATCGCATTGTCAGCATATTCAATACAGATCGCTGAGTTTTATTTTGCATCGGCAGCTGCTTTATTTAGAAAGGAAGTCAAACGACTGGTTTTAATCGCTGCATTTATTGGATATCATTACTTGATGAAGCTTCAGTATGAAGCACTTCTACAAGTAAATGGTATTAGCACATTTATCGCTTTAATAGGAGCTGCCAAGGGCGAAGATGTTCCAATATTAGAGCTAAGGAAGTCAGTAATAAAAGCTATTGAAGTTATGATCGGCAAACTTCGGACTAGTGATGATAGACTAAGTCAAGTCCTAGCAGAGGCACGACTTGAACTGATGAAGAATTAGTAGTACTTTTCTTTTCCTCAAAGTACAAGAGTCTTTGTTTAACTTTTATTATCGCTGTGAGGATTGATTTGTTGTACGTATCTCTCGCTTACACAATGACAAAAAACGGACAACTAATAGAAATTACTTGTTTAGAGACCTATAGTTGATGTCAAGCAAACTGATTGCAGAGAAAACATAAAGAAAAACATAATCAAGAAAAATTTACATTAACCTGCGATCTATTGAATGGAAAATGGCAGAAGGAATAGTGCAAGTCATACATTTTATTAGATCATTTAATCAACTCGGTATCTACTCTTTTATTCTTGTGTATTAATCCTCGGTCATATAGTATTTCTAAGATCGTAACTAGATTATGTTGAGTAATAGGTATGTGCTCCCAAGCATTCTGTAAAGCAAACAATGGACAACTATATCCAGTCTGTTCTTCACATTTTGTGCATATCAAAAGATATTCCATAATGCAACCTTTGTGTGTAGAATTTTCAGTCTGATTTCTATCGTTCAATCTAGTATCGTTTTCATCATCTTTTTCATCCTGCCGTCTATTTTGATATATATTATCTTCATAAGTTGTAGAACTTTTTTGATGTCCAGGTTCAGGGCCAAAAAATAAATCGCTAAATCTGTGAAAATATCTTACAAGGTTTTGAGCATGTTTTTATCAAATCTTTTGATTGTCAAAAATAAATTAGCATATCCTCCAAGTTTACATTTTTATAAAATGTAGGCTCAAAATGACCACTAACTACCGTTTTTAATCCGCTACTTTGGAGGTTGCCGTCCATAGCTTGAATCTGTCCATCTTCCGTTATCATTGGAAACTTAGATATCAAAAAATCCTTCACAGGCTGCCTAGTATTTCATATTGAGCAGGGAATAGATGAACGAATGAAGTTTAGTGCATCTGTTCTTTTTGCTGCAGCTTGAACCTTTTGGTATACTAGGGTTTAGTGCAATAAGTATGGGTCAGAGGCTGGATTGATACAACAGGAGTGAAGGACTCTGGATGAAAGAGTAATCCACACAAGTGCGGCTCAGGAAATTTTCCACAAGTATAGTAATCGAAAGCCCATCTAAGGTAAAAGCTTTTAATGCCGAGGTAAAAACCCAGTTAAAGAGAATGATAGGCAACAACATTCTTTTCAGATGAAAAATTGAATTCTCATTCTATATGTAATGTGTATATATTTATCTCCAATTTTGTAGTACATCCTACGAATATACTATAAAATTAAATAATAAGAAAATTGACAAGGTATGATGATGGTGAATAAAATAATAATCTTGGGATTTTTAGCTGCAGTTATGGCCTCGATGGTCTTCATGGCTGGTGGACTTAAAACAACATTAGCCCAACCAAATCCAGCTATTCCTGGATCAGATCAAGGATCCAGCAGCAATGCAACGTCAGGAGCAACCCCAAATATGAAAATGAATATGTCCACCTCCGGCACAACAAATAAAACTACAGTTACAAGAGACTCTACTACGGTGCTTCTTGAAGGCAAGACAATTCCAGCAAAGGGTTTCATACATGTGTATGATTCAACACCATATATGATGAATGCAGGACATATAGCTCTACATATTCCATGTGATGCAAATTCAAAACCTGTTGTAGATGTACTTATTGGATCTGCTCCAGCCTTTAAGGTAGTACAACCAGACATTATAAAGGAATTATCTCAGCCCGGAAAAATGTGCTTGTATCATGTAGATATTAATTCAGATCCTGCAAAGAAAGTATATCAAACAGATATAGCGATACAAAATCCATCTACCCAAGCAATAACATTTCCACCAAGTAGTGGAGTAGTAATAGGTGTCAACGAAGTTCAACCTGGGGTTCCTGGAGGATAGTGAAAAAGCAATAGTCAAGACGGCTTCCAAATCCTTTTATTTTTAGTATGTTTTCGATAGTGCTGAATAACGCGCCCTTTGTAGCTCTATGATAAATGACTATAAATTGAGGCTAAAAACTTGAATTCTCGTTCTATATTCATATTTATATTAATATTTATCTATCTCCCACCTTTGCTTCGATATTTGTACCAATGTACTTAAATTATCAACCCGTATTTGTTTAATTTGTAGATATGCAATCAGGTGGGGCTCTAATGCAGCGTGCCATAGGCAGCAAGCCCAAATTATTAACTATCGTGACAGCGTTAGTAATAGCTATTTTATCCATACCAGTGATTCTTCCACATATCATGCATCCGTCTATGATTTTTCATATTTTCCTACATATAATAAGCCTAATTATAGCTCTTTTTCTAAGCATTGTGTCAATTCTTTCGTACAAGAGAAGCAATAGCACAAGAATATTATTCATGACCTTTGGTTTCTTTGCGCTAGCAGTAATTGAAATTCTATATCTATTTCATGCAACCGCAAATCTTGAGGATGTAATAATCCCAATAGTAGACGCAGAATTATCACACGTTATTCTTTTGGTAATGCTGACCTTGTTTGGTATAGGTGTATTGAAGGTGAACAAGTAAAGATGAAAATTATGACAGAAGCCACTACCGCTAATTCTTCAAATTATGAAGAATTAAATGACATTCAAAGCAAGCTCCTAAAGCATATTAAAGAAAATCCTGGCATACGATACAGAGAGCTGCTAAGGTTAACCGGTCTTACTAATGGTGTTCTGACATACCATATATCATCACTTGAGAAATCAATTCAAATGAGAGTCGATAGGAATAATAACAGCAGGACCACACGATATTATCCTAATGATATTTCATTTGAACAATCAAATATCATAGGATATGTCAGAATTGATGCTACAAGGCAAATTATATTATTTATACTTGAACATAATCATCCATGTACTTTTAATGAGATTGTAGAACACACAAAAAAATCACCATCCACTGTATCTTGGCATCTTAAAAGGCTCAAAGATGCAGGAATAGTATCAGTTCGATACGGTCATCAAAATCAACAACTCTATACAGCGACAGATGAAGGATTAGTAGCAGAGGTACTATACAAATACAAAGAGAGCTTTATGGATAAAGTGGTAAACAATTATACTAAGATTATAGAAGAACTTTAGAATTTGACAGCGAACTACAATGGATAGAACATGACAGATACGATCTTTCCTTACTTTGGATATATGACTATCAACATTGTTATGATTATTATTATTGTCGATTAAAACAAAATCTCCTACTGGCCTTCAATCTTTGTCGAGATTCCTTTATGAAATGAAAGTATTAAACTTGATTTAGACTGTTTTTAGGCTAAGCTGATCGTGCTATCAGCCAACGCTACGATTTTGCCGACCAACCAACTGACTGCTCGTATCAAAAAAAGTAGAGATGTTCTTGGGAGTCAGTTAGTTATCTTATTTCTTCAAGTGAAATGATGTATCGAGATCAGAATAGATTGTCTTCTGGACTAGATTTGCGACCATGTCATATGGGCGTTTCGTATCTATGCTATTCTTTAATTGCGTAAGGTCAGTGGCAACTTTGGATATTGATGTTGCGATAGATGTTTGATTTTTTGGGACA
>DATDFS010000290.1:0-11073 GCA_036522495.1 Nitrososphaeraceae archaeon
ATGATACCTTTACCTATGATTCCTATAGTAGTACTGAGTAGGAATAAAGAATTGATGGGTGAATTAGTAAATAGGAATATTACAACAATAATCGCATTTGTTTTTGTTGGAATAATATTGGTATTTAATTCATATTTGATAGTCTCTACCATCCATTAAGTAAACCATCAGTTCAGACAGCAAGAGATAATGTAAAGGAAATTTCAAGAATAGGCGTTAGTAGCGCAAAAACATTTGAGCAGGTATCAAGAGATACTACTGCTAATGCAACAACAACAACTTTCTCTCTATAGAGAATAAGTAACCACGGAGAGCAAGGGTTGAATTAGCACGGAAGAAAAACAAGGCTACAACTAAGGTTAGAATCTCTAACACATCGAAAATTCCAGCAACTTGAACGCGTAAGAGGAATTTAAAACAATAGGAATGAAGGTTTTTTTTACATCCTTTTAGTATCAACCACAAATGTACTCTTAGTTACTTCAAAATTCACTTTTTTGTTCAACTCTTCAAATAAAGATATGTATTGGGGGTGCCCAACGTATTCGAGATGAAAAATTTTTTCTTCATAGTAGTTCACTAGCCGAGATTCTTCCGCCATCATCGTTAAGCTGGTTCCGTATGTACCATGAATGACTCTGAAAGCTCCTGTCTCTTTGGTAATATTATTGGTTCTATATGTTTGTGGCTATTATATGCGCATCTTCCACTGTAGTTTTTTTCTAGGGATGGCTTTACTTTTACTGTAAAAGTAATATGCAATTCGCCATCGCTGTCCACTATTCCGATGTCACTGCTGCTAAATGATCGTATTAAAAGTCTCTACTGACGACGAATGAATCGATATTCATATGTAGTATTCTAGTATCTTTTCAATTGCATCTTTATCCTCGTTAGCTGCGTATTCTTGATACCTGGTAAAGTCACGTGGAGTAATTATGCTGACAGGTTTGTTTGCATTATCTTTATCATCAACAACAAGCAAATGCCTTACATTGTTTTGTAACATAATATCAGCTGCCATTGATGGTGACGAAGTTGCATTAATAGTAATAAGAGGAAAAGACATTATCTCTTTATTTGTCACTGTGCTGGTGTGTACATCGTTTATGCAGACCTTCCTGGCTAAATCACGCTCAGTAACTAGACCTTGTGGTTTACCATTAGTATCAACTACTAACAATGAACTCACATCCTTATCTTTCATTTTCTTCGCTGCTTCTTGAACAGAAGCCATCTCTTCAATGGTTTCTAGTTTTTTTCTCATTATGTCGCTGATAGCTAAGGTCATGAGAATATACAATTCACGTCGCTTTTAAATATAACGACTAGTCAATTGAATTCAAATTAATCAGCTGGTATTGAGAAGATGTCCATTGACATACCATGACACTAGCTTTCGACAAGATATTTGAGCATCTAAAACCAACAAGACCTAAAAAACAGCAACACAAGATAAGGTAACATCAAACAAAGTATATTTTGGATATCTGGAATTGACTTATCAAAGCATTTCTGGAGTTCCTATCATTTCTTGTTCTCCCATATCTCTGCAGATAAATGGCATCTGTTGAACTAGGCTAGTAGGGCCACTTGTTCTGGATTGTAAAAACAAACTGATGTTCTGAAAGAGAAGCTAATATTGCGATTTGTTTGTTATCAGCTGGGATATAGTATGTTACTGGGTTAAAGAGACTTCGATATACACATCGTCAGGTATCTTTAATCTCATTAACTGCCTTATGGCCCTATCGTCAGCACCCAGATCTATAACTCGTCTGTGAATTCGAAGTTCATATTTGTCCCATGTGTTTGTCCCCTGTCCACATGGTGACTTCCTTGTAACAACGTTCATCCTTTTGGTTGGAAGAGGATGAGGACCCTTAAGTTTAATACCATTCTTCTCCCCAATTCCTTTAATCTCTGAACATACGCCTTCTAGGGTCAAAAGGTTGGTACTTGTAAGCTTTATTCGTGCTTCTTGTGGCATTTTTTATTCACTTATTTCTTGCTTGGATCGTATTTCTCTGTAATTGTCTTGACTACCCCTGCGGCAATGGTAGTACCCATATCCCTCAAAGCAAATCTTCCAATTTCTGGAAATTCCTTGAATGTTTCAATTGCTAGCGGTCTTACTGGTTTTATTTTTACAATCGCTGCATCCCCTGTCTTCAAGAACTTGGGTTTTTCTTCAACCGTACCGCCTGTTTTTGGATCAATCTTTGCAACGAATTCTGAAATCGTTGCAGCAACTTGAGCTGTATGCGCATGCAATACTGGTGTGTATCCTGGAGCCATGGCTGTAGGATGATGAATTATGATAATCTGTGCCTCAAATTCCTTTGCTACAGTAGGGGCCTTATCTGCTGAACCGATAACGTCGCCGCGCTTGATAGCCTTTCTGTCCACACCTCTCAAATTGAAACCAATGTTGTCTCCAGCTTCTGCAGAGTCCATTTGTGTATGATGAGTTTCTATTGACTTGACTTCTCCATTAACTCCCGCAGGCATTACTATGACCTTGTCATTTGTCTTGATTCTGCCTGTTTCTACCCTGCCAACCGGTACTGTACCAACACCGGTGATTGAATAAACATCTTGAATTGGAATTCTAAGTGGCTTTCCAGTAGGTTTTTCTGATGCTTCAAATGTGTCAAGGGCTTCACCAAGAGTGGGACCTTTATACCATTGCATATTTTCAGATTTTTTGACTAGGTTGTCACCTTTCCAGCCTGAAACCGGGATAAAATTTACCTTACTTGTATTATAACCGACCAATTTCAGCATTTTCTCTACTATGTCTTTAACCTCTTTATAGCGCCCCTCAGCATAACCGACATCATCCATCTTGTTAAGTGCGACTACGATCTGGCCTACGCCAAGTGTCCTTGAAAGGAAGGCGTGTTCCCTTGCTTGGCCGCCTGGTTCAGTCGCTGCTTCTGTTTCACCCGGTTTGACAGAAACAACAAGAATAGCCACATCTGCCTCAGACGCACCTGTAATCATATTCTTGATAAAGTCTCTGTGGCCAGGAGCATCGATTAAAGTGTAAAAGAACTTTTGAGTTTCAAATTTTTGAAAGGCAAGATCAATAGTAATACCTCTGTCTCTTTCATCCTTGATGCTGTCGAGAACCCATGCATACTTGAAAGTATCTCCTTTCCCAGTCGCTTCTGATTCTTTAGCATATGACTCAATAGTCCTTTGGTCAATAACGCCCATATCAACCATTAAATGACCTACAATAGTTGATTTACCATTATCTACATGACCTACAACCACCAAGTTCATGTGTGGTTTTTTACTTGCGCTCATAACGGTAGAGCATTCTTAGGGCCTTATTTGTATTTCGTTAATTTTCAAGCCAACTGGCTCAAATCAAGGGAATTAGAGTTAAGAAATATACAAGGCTTTATTCCTTTTGTTTGAAGCACTCGAAACGGTTCTTAAGGCATGGTTGTTTTGGACATGGTTCTCTGGTAGTCATCCTCAAGCCGTATTATGTCGTTCTCATCAAATCTGCCATATGATATTTCAAGTATGATGCAGTTATTATTCAGCGCTTTAACTCTGTGTTTTGCTCTTCTCGGAATTACAATGTTTTCACCTTCCTTAAGAGTCAGAAGTTTGTCTTCGATCTCAACTTGTGCATTACCTTTTATAACTTTCCAGAACTCCCACCTATCCTTATGAAACTGAAGACTTAGCCTGGAATTCGGGTTAATATAAATTAGTTTAACTGTACAAGATTGGTTTTCGTGAAATTTTTCAAATTTTCCCCAAGGTCTGTCCTCAGAATGAACATCCATATGAAGAAAGCGTAAAAAGATAATTTAAAAATTACTATTGAAATGCGTTTTGCTGACAAATAAAGGAATTATACAAAATATGATCAAGTAACTATGATGTTAACAAAGTTAGATGCAATATTAAAATATCAATCACTCGACCTTTGACTCTAGCGTCAGATGGCACAATTATTATTATTTCAAATCTTTGCTGATGGTTGTTTAATAGTAGCAGGTATCTTCTTAAGTATACGCTAAATCCTTTTCCAGAAACTGATAATCTGTCATAATTGACATATTCTAATTCGAATTATTGGTATTATCGGTATTAATTGTAAAATCGTTAGATGAATTGGATTTTGCGACAATCTGCTGAGGAAGAAATTGACAGCATTTTGCATAATTGTGTTTGTTAGATGTCAATGTATAGTAATATGCAACTTTTTCCATAACATTTGAAATCCAAATCAGGTGAAATAATTCTTCTAATGATATTTGTTATAAGATGACTGATGTTATTCAACAAAATAATTAATCATAAGAAGTGAAACATAGAATGACTTTAATCTTATTTATGATATTGTTAAACAGATTTCATATAAATAATATCTTTGTCACGTTTCTGATGAATACGAAAAAAACGACAGCAAGGTTGGCAATCTTTGCCATTGTCACTGCAATAGCTCTTGTAACAGCAGGTGCTCTTGCTACTCCAGTGTTTGCATCAAAAGGGGCTACCATGAAGACCATGGGCAGCAAAACAACGGCGAAAGCGACAAGTTCTCTCGCGATATTTATTAGCTGTATAAAAACAATACATGGAGGGCTCACTATAGCTGATGTTAACAGTTGTTATGCTCGAGGCTATGGAGCAAGTAACCATGGAGTGAGTAATACTGCAGCAAATAGTCCTGGAGCAAGTAGCCTAATACCACTCGTCGGACTACCCACATTCAGCTCTGGTTCTGGTCATACTATACACAATGCTGCGAGTCATGCTGGAGTACATAGCCCGTTATAGGATTTAATCAGTGATAAGAATAACCGTCTCTGAAATTCTCCATTTTTTATCACGAAAATTTTTCGTCCTATCTTCCTTTAACTAATGAGTATGTATCTGATATTGCTTGGTAGAATGCAAAACAGGTTATAATTTTCACACTATTCAAATAGCATAAATGCTCATTGTAGAGTAGCGTAAATGCTGATGAGGTCTAAATGCGGACATTTCGCAGCAAAATCCTATGCAGACACACATGCTGGGCTCTGTAGAAAATGTCATTCCAATTTTTCGTTCTTAGCAGAAATAGAAGGAAAATATGGAGAAGATGCATTAGTGGAGTACTGGTATGCCATGATACTTTCTTCTTTGTCGTCAGATAAAGAGGTAGATTGTCTAATCGATCATTTAATAAAGTTTTACCAGAAGAAATTAAATGAGGTGCCATCAAAGCAGAAGTATATAAAAAAAATGCTGTATATGTTGCATTCAATACAAAAACCATTTGATGTGGAAACTCAAAGATAATTACCATTATGGGCTATGTAGCTAATCTTGCTACCCACAATGTATCAAAATAAAATATGTTTAGCTTGTTCTGTTGGCCCACGTTACCACCGTAAACGTACTTACTGCTGAACCCACTACTCCAGCTATCAACGCTCCGATCACTGATTGATTTAGGAAAGTTGGCATATATACTGCAAACCAAGATGCGATACTTGGAAGTGACAAATATCCTATGAATCCCATTACAAATCCAATCAACCAGAAAGCAAAGACTGCAAGTCGTCTAGACAACTTTGACTCCCCTATTATATGTACTGACAAGTACTGTAGTTTTTTCCGTTATCCTGTCGTCTGGTCGGTTCATGTCTTGTACAAGATTATTTAATAATAAATTTGATGGTCAAATTTTGTAAATGTGATAAATATAAACAGTTTATAATATGACATTTTAATATATTTGGACTAGAGTGCTGGCGGAGTAGAGTATTCAGAATCTCTTTTCTAAACATGATTTGATTTAGATTTATTTTCAATTATGGTAAATTCTTCTAACTATTCTAAATAAATAGGATAACCGTCCCTACCTTTTGAATGGATCATACTATTACTACTACAATATTACCTATACATGCCAACCTTTACAATAAAAAAGACGTCATTGAATATGGACCGGCAAACCTGACAAAAAACTGTAACGTTGCATAGGTAGATGATATAAATTTTGGAGCAATAATATGACATCAACAGAATATTATACCCAATGTCCTGAATGTGCATCGAGTCTTATTCATGACTGCAGCAAGGGAGAATACATTTGCCGAAACTGTGGATGTGTAGTAATGGATCAGATCGATGATTATGGTCCAGAATCACATTCGACTGACTTTGAAGAAAAGACAAAGAATACACGTGCAAGCGGGTCTACAAGCTTCTCGTTACATGATTATGGTTTGAGAACCGAAATTGGTTTTGGCTCAAAAGATTATAGTGGTAAATCAATTGATTATGAGATGGCAGAGCAAATAAATAATATGCGCAAATGGCATTCAAGAATAAGAGTGGCTTCTCCTAAAGAAAGAAGACTCTCAAATGTTCTATCTAAAATTAACGAAACTTGTTCTGCATTATCACTTCCAAAGACATTAGTCGAAACGGCAGCGATGCTTTATCGAAACTTTGAAAATAAAAGTGAGGCAAAAGGAAAATCTATTGCATGTATGGCAGCGGCCACACTTTATCTAGCATGTAAAAGATGTTCAGTAGTACGATCACTAGAAGAAATCGTTAAAGCAACTGGAATAACTGAACAAGACAAGTCTAGCGTGAAACTTGCATCAAAATATTATAGGATGATGGTCATGGAGATGGGTGTCTTTACAGAACAGACAGTAGCCGCAGCAGCATCAAAAACATCATCCTCTCCATCGTCCATCCCGCCTACTACTTCCGCTTATCATGTAAGATCCCAATCAACTCCATTGTCATATCCTTTAATATACTCAACACCAATCCCAGTAATGCTTGCGATCGATCAATATATCGCTAAACTTGCAAACATGGCAAAGATTGATACAAAGGTCGAGAGATTAGCAATTGATCTAGCACATAAAACTGATGATCACCTTCTTGCAGATGGTAAGGCCCCAAATGGTCTGGCTGCAGCATACATATACTTAGCCGCAGTACTGCTTGGAGTTAATCTTTTGCAAATGGATGTATCAAGTCTAGCAGGCGTCACAGAGGTTACTATTCGTAATAGGTGTAAAGATATCCTTACAAGTTTTAAATTAAAAATAAGTGTTAAGCCGTCGGTGGGAATGGGCTTAGCCTGAAATATGTATGTCTTTACTATTATTCTTACTTTTAATGACATGAAGCAACTGTTTCAAATTCTGATGAATAGTACTTTAATCTATAGTCTATGTATGTGACATTTCAACTCTACTACTAGTAGTGCTATCGTCGACAGAACAGAAAACAGCAAGCCTGATGCTACATTAATCAACATACAAGAGCCTTTAGTTCAAATACCACAGACGATGTGTGTTTGAAATAATATTTATAGGTCAGATAATGATATACGCATATAATGGAAAGAATTAACGCCGAAACTATCACTGGAATCGCTTTAGCTTTTCTTGGTATTTTGTTCATCTATGCCAGCACGGTTAATGCTATATGGGCGACAATTCTACCAGCTGACTATCTTATCGTGGCCATTGGCGCCGCCTTTATTATTCTGGGTATGTGGGAAGTACGTAGGAAGAGAACCAACTACGTTAAAGAACATTCTCATCACTAATATTATTTTTATCTCCCATAATAGAGCCAGGTAACAATTAATCTACTCTTGTTGAAGATAATGATTGTCTCTCGAAAGGGATCTGAGTGTTTAGAATAGAATTGTATCGCTACAAATATTGCCTAACCTTGGTGTGCTACTCCTATAAGCTTGTTCAATTCCTTTAATTTCATATACCTCGCATCATTCTCTTCGTGTTATTTCGCATGGATAAGTTAAGATGATGATGTGAGGCATATTTTTGCACTCCCTAATATTCTTAGAAGTTTAAGCTGATCTCTGTGTCGATCTATCTGCTTAGTAGATAGTAACAATACTTAATTTCATTATTTCTTAATTGAATTCTGACATATCCCTGATATCTGTATATCAATCGCAGGAAAGATTATGCTAAACTACCATTAAATATATAAAATAGATACCTAAAGTTTATTATTTACATTGCGGCGCTGTTAACTTCGCAGAGATTAGCCTCTTTTCCTCCATCTGTCTTATTGCCTCCTCCTCTGCATCAAACCTCTTTATTATGACATATCCATTTTCAATTAATAAATACTGTAAGGCATCTCCATTTTTCACACAGTTTTTCCTTAACTTCTTTTGGCAGAGTAACTCACTCACTTACTCTTCCATTGTTAGTTATTATTGAGTCATAATATCTTCTCAGACATATTAGCAGTATAATTTGGAGTCTAAAAACTCTCAAGTTAACAGAGCCTATATTGCATTAGAACAGACCTTTTTAAACCTCCGCCTGAGCTTGTTACCGCAAAGCGTGCATTCTTGGATATTTGGTTTGTAAGCTTTACCACAAGCTCGACAAAAGGTAATCCATTTTCCAACTTTTGTTATTCCTTTAGTCCCAGTGGTCTTTAATGGAATATTTAACAGAGCTGCAACATTTCCCACAGCGTAGTCATCCGAAATCAAGGTTATCTTTAGCTGCATTGCGAGAGCGAGTATTGAAAGATCTGCAAATGAAAGTTTGGAAAAATCACCAGTTTTTTTTGCAATATTAATGACTCTTGTAAGATATGGTTCTTCAGCCTTTATTACTTTAAGGTTACCTGCATCTAATAATGCCTCTATTGCATGATATGGTTTTTTTATGTGCTCTATCTCTTCAAAAACCAGATTCGTAGTATAGCATTTCGAAGATGATAGGAATGGAATCCCTGTATAAAATGCACTTGCATCCAATACGAATTCACTACTAAAATCCAAGTTTCGCAAGCTGCCTCATGCCTCTTTTTCTGAGACGTATGAATTGTGCATCTGCTGAGAAGCGAGAAATCTTTACGTTTTGCCCAGCTGTAACTTTGAATACTTCTTGACCATCTATTGTTAAATATATATCGTGAGTGCTTTCAATTTCGATGTTTGCACTTGGAACTACCAATTCGGGCATTCTACTGACAGATGCAATAGGATTAAGTATTAAACAGTTCAGACCCTCGTACAAAACAGGACCACCACTTGAATATGAATGCCCAGTCGAACCAGTAGGGGTAGAAATTATAATACCATCCATTCTCTGCTTTATTTGATCATCCATCAATTTGATAGATAGCATCGGTGTTCTAGTCAAATTTATTCTTGTAAGTACAATATCATTTAATGCAGGTGGAATAAAGTTTCCATTGATGGATGCCTGTATCCTAATGCGTAAATCATAAAAATAACGGCCTGCAAGTATACTATTGATTGCAAAATCTATTGAATCAACACCGACTTCAGACAATATACCTCTATTACCACCTACATTCATGCTGAAGATGGGGGTCTTATGCGAAATGATTCTAAATGCTCTTAGAGTTGTACCATCTCCTCCTACTGCAAAAATAAGGTCAAGATTAATAGCCATTAATTCTTCTGGAGTTACAGACGTACTATTCCTAACTATTGACGGAACAATTGAATATACTTTGATTTGTTTAGTTATCAGCAATTCTGTAATCTTGCTTGCTGCTCTTTCAGCTTCGATACTATTGAATTTCGTGATTATGGCTACATTACGTATTCTTTCAGCCATTTAACTGCATTAACTATCCATCCTGCTAGTCTTAAATGCATTTAGATTAAACTAAGTCATTTACAAATCCCCTTCAAGAGAAAGTGTAATAGAAGAGATTGAGGGGGTTGTCGTCCGTCCGTTATTATTCTTATACTTGGGTTGCCGATCAATAACTCACATCGGCATATTATGTATTAACAGTCACTACAAATATTACAAAAAGATGAAAACCAAAGTAATACGATACGAAAATTTTGTCAAATTATGATACAATTGAATTGATATTGGGGGTATACGTAGTTGAACCACACGATTAAATATCCTTCTTTTCAAGAATTCAACGGGCCGATAGCTCAGCTTGGTGGAGCGTTCGACTGATAATCGAAAGGTCAAGGGTTCAACTCCCTTTCGGCCCATGCCAATGTTGTCCCTTTATTTAGGCCCGTCTTATAATAATATTTAGATAGAGAAATTGGCTCTGTTCACTTTATCCGATTATACATATCTACAAATAGTTTCAGCCAATTGGTTGCTTGAGGATACCAAGTTCCACCATCTGTAGAAAGCGGATGCTTTCCATATTTCTTTATCAATCTTTTTAGGAATTGTTCAGCAGTTAGCATATTTCTTTCAAAGGTAATACGAATACCAAGAATTACTTTATTTAATGGTTCGATAGCAACCCATAGCCAAGCATACTGATTACCTACTTTAAGTAGTGTTTCATCTACAATAAATTCTGCTATTGCCTTTCTCTTTTTCAATATTCTCTTTGGCCTGTACTTTTAAATCCAATTCTAAACTGATACATGGTTTCTTTTGATTAATGAAGATAAGCGTTCTGATGTCTTTCTTAAGGAAAGACCAGAAGAATATAATTGTAAAGCATAGTAGACGTGTTCTGAAGATGTTGTTTTAGGCAAGAATAGTTATTGACTCTCAAGCTAAAGCCATATCGGTAAATGAACAGAGCCCAGCAAACTAACACTCCTAACTGGTCTTTTTATTGACTCGATCTTTGGGCTCCCAGATAAAATCTCTAGTCCTAGATTTTTTGAGTCTATTTTTTGCATGCTCTGTTATGACAACCAGAAGTGATCTATCTGAAGGAAATTCATATACATAAGCAGAGCAAAATTTGTAGATATAGCTTCTTAGCAGAGGATATGAGATCCTGTGGCTAACAAAAGGAACTTTAAATGTAGAATCTTCTACTATTCCAGAAAAAAACAACTTGCTTCCAAGAGCGTCCTGTCTTTCGATGGTTTTTAAATAGACTATCCTCGCTGTTATTCTGCTTTGAAAGACGAGGAAGAGGAAACATCAGTGGATGATGAGGTACCCCATATTCTTAATATTGAAGGGGGCAGCTGATGGTGGCCTTTGTTCTGCATATGGAGCAGGAATTGGAGTTGGAAACGGTGATGCTGGTGGCTCTGATGGTGATGTGTTTAGTGGC
>DATDFS010000291.1:0-6473 GCA_036522495.1 Nitrososphaeraceae archaeon
GAATCTCTAAGGGATAGAAAACTTAGGACCATACTAACAATCTTGATGGTCATGTCAGGAAGCGCCCTTTTAGTCGCCGTAAGTGGTATTGGTGCATCTTTTACGGATTCATTTAATAAACAATTTAGCAATTTAGCACCCAATATCCTCTTTATATCTAGCTCCCAACAGGCACAGGGCGGTGGTGGCGGCCCCGGCATCGGAGGCAGCGCTCCAACACCTCCGAAAATTACCTTAAATTCTGCAGTAGTGAATAGAATACATTCACTTCCTTTCGTTAGCGATGTGATCTCTACGTACAGAGGTTCAGTAACAGTGCAGTCCCAAAGCGAATCCAAAACTGATGCAATCTTGTCGATGGATCCACAAAAACTCCTGGTCATCGCCCCAACGCTGGAATTTACAGATGGTTCTACAGCACAGCCAAACAATCCGGCTGCCATGATCGTAGCTCAAGATGTTGCCAATCCGCCAGGAGATGCCAATCCATTTTTGGTTTTAGGTCAAAGTGCTAGAGTGACATATTCTTTTGTAGATGCCGATACTGGTCGACAGAAAGAAGAGTCAAAGAGTTTTATTGTCACAGGCATTATGAAAGAAACAGGTAATCCTACTATAGACAATGGTATTGTAGTCAACCTGCAAGCTGGAAATTCACTGCTCAAAAAATCCGGCAAATTTGACTCGCTATTTGTAATTGCACAATCAACTGACAATGTGGATATCGTAGAGAAGGAGATAAGAAGTCTATATGGCAATAACATAGGAATTAATACTGTGAAAGCTATTTTGAAGACAATACAGCAATTCACCGGTGGAATAAATGCATTTCTTTCAAGTATTGCCATTGTTTCATTAATTGTAGGTGCAGTTGGAATCATTACAACGCTTTACACTGCTGTCGTTGAAAGAACACGCGAGATTGGTACTTTGAAGGCTATAGGAGCCCAGAGCAGTAATATCCTAGCACTATTTCTTGTAGAAGCTTTATTGATTGGAATTTTTGGAGCGACACTAGGGTTGTTATCAGGAATCGGGTTTGGTTATGCCTTAAGTGCTGGCATACGTCCAGGCAATGCGCCATATACTCCTCCAATCTTTCTTGCAAGCGATATGGCCAGAGTATGGATGATTTCTGTTGGTCTTAGTATAATTGCTGGCGTATTTCCTGCATTAAAGGCATCTAGACTACTTCCTATAACAGCGTTGAGGTCACAATAAAATGATATAACAAGTCAGCCTTGTACCGACCTAACTTAATAATGTCAGCATTATCACTGATTATGAATGCAATCTTTAGATATTAACATACTAACATTCAATGCAATAGAATAGCGGCATGGAGCCAATACTCACAATATTCGTGATACCGTAACAATGGACCGTATCATTTTTATGATACCTCATGGAGTGAAAATTAAGATTGAGCAAATATGCTGAATCGTGACTCCCACAGAGAAAATGAAGTGATCGTAAACAATCAATCTAATGCTAGTCCAGCCACTGCTATGAAGGTCAAAAACCTTTCCAAAGTATTTGAATCTTCTGCAGGTAAAGTGTTTGCTCTAAAACAGGTCAACTTTACAGTCAATAAGGGTGAGTTTGTGTCAATCATAGGACCATCTGGTAGTGGAAAATCTACTTTATTAAATATGATAGGAGCGCTAGATAGGCCAACTGTTGGGAAAGTTTTCATTGGCGGAGTGGATATCTTTTCATTAAAAGATCATGAAATTGCGAGTGTGAGAAATACCCTGATAGGTTTTATATTCCAATCTTTTAATTTGATTAATAGGACTACAGTTCAAAAAAATGTAGAGATTCCTAGCATAATCTCTTGTACTGGGGGCGAAGGCAAGGAAAGAACTAGGCGTGCCTTAAAGATTTTAGAAGTTCTTGGCATTAAAGATAAGGCTAAATTCAAACCAACGAATTTAAGTGGAGGACAGCAGCAAAGAGTTGCGATAGCAAGGGCACTTATGAATAATCCTACGATAATTCTTGCTGATGAGCCTACAGGTAACCTTGATACGAAGACAGGAAATGAGGTTTTTGACCTGCTCACATTGCTTTCAAAGAAATTCAGAAGGACAATAGTAATGGTTACTCATAATAACGAACTTGCTGAAAAAACAGACAGATCTATTTATCTTAGAGATGGCAGAGTCGAAAAAGAGGTTACGAACTAGACGTCACCAGTAAATCGGAAAATACCAGCAGATCATCAAGAGGATGATTGTAACATCAACAGTAGATCTGCAGCTCCTTATTTACCTCATAGAACAGAAATAATACAACCAGTGGTTGTACGCTTCCTAGTTCTTACAGGATTGCTATTTTCATCTTCAGCTATTGCAAATACAAATAATAGTAGTAGTAATGCTATTGCCGCTTACGCACAATCAGCTAGTAACAGTAATCCTGTATTTCTAGAGAACGGCCCAAACACTGACAAACCACCTGCTTTCTTAGATGCTTTCTGGACAAATAATTTAAGCGCAAACTCATCAGTACCAAGTAACAATATAGCAAAGACAGAAGTAGGTCCTGGAGACGGAGTTGCTACTTTAGCAGTGGTGTTAGTCAATAGAGGAAGATCAGATCTTACTGGAGTCACTGGCTACCTAAACCTTCCGGCGGGTTTCAAGCCACTCCCAGGAAAGAATAATGGAACTTCTCAGTCTGTAGCCGGCTTTTATTCTGTAGTAAAAGCAGGAAGTACATTTATTCTATATTTTGACATGAATGTTTTAAAGCAGGCAAAGGTGGGTGGATATTCTGCTCTACTCACACTTCAATATAGTAAGATACTTCAGATGGGACAACTTATAACAACAATTACGGTTCCGTTTAGACTTACTGGAAAGGTGATTTTAAATACAGTGTCAGAGAATAAAGAGTTAATCCCAGGTTCCCCCAATATATTAAAAGTCAATATTCAAAATAAAGGCACTGCGGATGCAACAGGCGTGGTGGCTACAATTACAGGTGTGACAGGAAGTAGCACTACTGGTGGTAGCATTAGTACTAGCAGTAGCACTACTAGTACAAGCAGCAGCAACTCAACCTCTACTCAACAACAACCGTCTTCATCTCCCGCGTCACCTTCATCTTCTTCTTCTATTCCTACAGTAAATGTAGGATCTCAAACATTTAATCTCGGCAGAATCCCAACAAATGGATCTGCAGAAATAAATCCTACAGTATATCCGACCAGCTCTGCTGGCGAAACTGCACAGAATCTGAATCTCCAGATATCTTATGGAGATGCATATGGTAATCAGAAGACTCTAAATGTACTGGTCGGTCTCGTAATAGCACCAAATCCACCCCAATCGGTTTTAAATCTTACAACTAATAATGGAAATGCATTAATTTTAACAGCAGGTAAAATAGGGAATATTGAATTCACACTTCAAAACAATGATAAAAACCCAATAACTAGCGTTGTTGCCTCACTTAATTCACAAACTGATGCTATGAAGATTCTTGGAGATTCTAGATGGACATTACAATCTATGTCGCCTCAATCCAAGCTGAATATGTTTACAAAGGTCTTTGCTTCGTCTACTTTGGTTGGCCAACCCACTCTACTTACCCTAACAGTTCAATATGTATCAGAAGGACAATCCAAGACAGATTCTCTTAACCTTGGAGCATATATTACTGGTGACATCAAAGTACGAGTATATGACGTACGTGTCACCAATGTAGGCAATATTCCAAATCTTACTGGAAATATATTAAATGAAGGAAATACAGTTGGATTGTTCACTACTATAGAAATTGTAAAGAACCAGCTACAAGGATCATCTACACCTACAGCTTCATCATCACCGTCAAATAGTGGTGGAACAGGACATCATCGTGGTCAGCAACAACAAGAACATAATGCAGTAGGAGGAGGGAATCAAACGCAAGGATCCTTAGCTGACTTTCTTAACCCTTCACCTCCTCCTCAGTATCTAGGTGATCTCTCCGTAGATTCTCCGCTACCATTTAGTATTCCACTTACCTCCAACAACAATACAATAACAGCACCTCCAGGCAATTATCCTGTGGCGCTCAAAATCTCATATAGCGATGACTTAAAAATCCCACATCAGTTTGTTGATACTAACGAAACGGTTAGCTTCCAGCCTTTATCACAGTCTGGCGGCAGAGACCGCGGAGGAGGAGGTGTCGGCGGGTTTGGAGCTATTTTGACAGGTGGGCAAAGAGGAGGATCAGGTAATAATATTTATGGAATCATCATAATAGGAGCTATAGTGGCTGCTATAGCAATAGCTGCTTTGTATATTATCAGGAGAAGATCAAGATCAAAGCTCAATAAGTTACAGGCTAGTAAAGTGATGGGCGAAGAATCTTTCCTAGATGACATTGCTGCAGATAAAGATTTAAGTCAAACCGATGCTGTTGGCAGTAGTAGGAAGGACAGGTAGGTAATCAAGATAATGGATGTTAAGCAAATTTTCTTACTATCTATCGATGCCTTAAAGGAAAGAAAAGCAAGATCTGCACTGACTATATTGATGGTCATAGTAGGAAGCGGTTTGATGATTGCACTTAATGGTATCAGTGCTGGTCAGAATGTTTTTGTCAATAAACAATTAAATACATTAGCACCTAACATACTTTTTGTCAGCTCAGGTCAGCGTTCATTTGGTCAAGGTCCAACTGCTGCCTCTATTACTATAAATTCCGCAGTGGTAGACAGAATAAGATCTCTTCCATTTGTTCAACAAGTTGTCCCTGCGTACCAAGGACAAGTCTCACTACAGTCTCAAGGAAATTATTTGAATAGTCCAGTACTTGCACTTGATCCTCTAAAAATTTATTTAATTAATCCCTCTCTGCAAATGACAGACGGTTCTGTAATCAAATCGACCGACCAATCATCCATAATTGTAGGAGATAGTATTGCCAACCCACCGGGCAAGACGTCGGCATTTCTTTTTGTTGGTGAGACTATCAGAGCTACAGCTTCATATGTAGATCCTATCACAGGAAAGCAACAACAAGCAACAAAAAGTTTCATGGTAAGCGGTATTCTACAGCCTACTGGAAACAACCAGATAGACAGAGCCATTATAATGAATGCAGATGCAGGAAATACTTTGTTCCACAAATCAGGTAAATTTGATGAAATGGTCGTAGTAGCTCAGTCAGCATCTTATGTTGACACTGTACAACAAGAAATTACGACTCTGTATGGTCAAAATATTGGAATAATTACGCCCAAAGCTATCTTACAGACAAGGGAACGATTTCTAAATGGAAATAACTCGTTTATCCTGAGTGTTGCTTTTATTGCATTACTTGTAGGGGCTGTCGGAATTATTACCACTCTTTACACATCAGTTAATGAGAGAATAAATGAGATCGGTACCTTGAAGGCTATAGGTGCGCAGAAAAGTTTTATTCTATCTATGTTTTTAGTAGAGGCTCTAATTATAGGCTTATTGGGAGCAACGATGGGATTAGGAGTAGGAATAGGTGGATCTTATATGTTGTCTGATTTTTCTGGACCTCGACCAGGAGCAGGTGGAGGAGGACCAGGAGCAGGTGGAGGAGGTAATCAGGTACACATTCCGCCAGTATTTCTTCCGGCAGATCTTTTAAACGTATGGACACTCTCCTTAATTCTAAGCTTAGGAGCTGGCTTATTCCCTGCATGGAAAGCATCTCGACTATCTCCAATACTAGCTTTGAGAAGATAGTAGGTTTTTACAAGATATGTCCATTATGACTTGCTATTGCGAGTAATGATTTAAGATAAATATCTGGATATTGATAAGTCCACTGGACTAGGTAGCATACAGAGACTTGTGGCTTGTCCTTATCGTCAAAACGCTGAACTATTCCGACTCTGGGAACTACTATATTCCCTCATATGACAACGACTCATCATTTCCATGAACCTATGTCATGATGGTCCATCTCGAGCAGATTATTATGAACGGAGATATATTTATATCAAAATAAAATATCGTTTGATTACTAAGTATAGGTTCTTTTAACCTAACTGCATCTCTTGAAAACATTCTGATATTGCTTTTGTATGACTAATCGTTTTCAACGTTGTTTGGACTACTTATCATATGTGTGAGCGATATTAATCTCATGCGATAGAAAATCTCGTATTTACCGGTACAAGAATACTACAAAACTATAAAACTACACATATTATGACCGGAATGCTAATGTCTATGCATGATTGAATAATATTCATTGGACAGCATAGTGTCATCTAAAAGTGATCAGCTCTTACATAAGCCTAATCGACTAAATTGATATATCATATTTTCCAAGATTCTTTTAGATTTTCCAATAATCTGATTCGTATTTACAAATTTAAGTTAATATTTAATAGCTACTGTGTAAGTGACTGATATAACATAATGTATATCATAAAGAATATGCAAAGATTATCATTATCATCGACCGTAATTATGACTCTGGTTATTTTCTCA
>DATDFS010000292.1:0-20936 GCA_036522495.1 Nitrososphaeraceae archaeon
TATAATAACTGCAAATTTGTTCTACCTGTACAAATAAAACTAATATAAGAAAAGAATTCCAACAAGAAGCTACTATCATGGAACCAGCCTCAGATACTTCCTCTACTCCTACCTCAATCGCAAATGAAAATCTCAGGAAAAGGTACAACAAACTTGTAATAATAGATCTTAAGAAACGTGCTATTCTGCGAAATCTAGTAAAACAAAATACATTATGTGAACATAAGCAAATTTATACTCAAGCAAATGCCATTTGCAGACGAATATCGACTTCTTATGAAGAAGGAAGGATTTCTGCCCAGCAGGCTCTTGGATTGATGATTGAAGCACATAATCAAATGAGTCATCATGCGCTGCCGAAAGACGTAGTGGCAGCCGAAATGAATAAGCGTTTAAATAAATTGGAAAGAGGAGAAGAAAACACTAGTTTTGAGGTAACTATGGCAAATGTTAGTTATGCTAATGGCCGAGATGCAAATGGCGACGATCCTTTAAATAAATATTCTGAAAGCTACTGGGCCGAAGTAATATAGGAGCGCGAATGCATACTGAACAGGGCTAGGACGTAATGCGCGTTTCTAGACTATTTACTAACAAAGCGTTTGTTTTTTATTAAGAACTGTATGTTCAACATTGACAGCTTCGACAGGACCTACTAGTAGCATCATGACATTGGAAGCAAGCCCATTTTATATGAGAGTGGATGCAATTCAGAAATTTGAAACTAGTATGAGAGACGTCTAATACATTAGAATCCTTTCTTGTAATTCACTATAAAATGTAACAAAAATCTATTTTATAGTAAAAATTTATTAACGATAATCCCATTATAAATATAATGTCTGCCATAATCTTCAGGTATGAAGATGACGACAAAAAGCCGGTGCCTTTATCTATATGCCCAAAATGCGGACGTCAAGTAAGGATAGACGGTCACTGCGACTGTGAATCTATATTTTTTGATCGTAGTGAGGAATTAGAATCACATTCCGATATCCCGTGATGCACCCTAAAATTTCTTCCTTTTTCTTGTTTGGTTCTTTTTACATTGCTAGCTAGAGACAGGCCAAATGATGAAAAGTGAAGATAGACCTGGCCTGTGTAAAGTAAATTACTATTATTGTTGAATTCAATGTACTTTGGCTGAAAACTACAGATATCTGCAAAGTAAACTTATTTACTAGCATAGTTCATGGTTATATTGAATATATGGTAGACCTAATTTATGGCCGAGGTATAACTGACATTATTCATGAGACACCATTTTATTTTAGCATATTTAAAAAATACGCTAGCATCAAACTTTTACATGCAAAACCAGCATTATACGGTTCAGTAGATATTATCAACGTCTGTAACTTACATTGCACTCACTGTTATTGGTGGTTGAACAGAAAGGAAAATGACCAAGATCTAAGTGCAGAAAGATGGAGAGAAATAATTAAACAAACTTTTAAAAAACAACACATCTACATTGTGACTTTGGTTGGTGGGGAGCCGACATTGAGACCAGACATAATTCAAGTTTTCTGTGAAGAAATGCCAAGAAGGGTGTGTGTCGTAACAAATGGGACGTATCCTTTAAAGAGATTCGAAAATCTATATTTTTATTGGATATCTTTGGATGGAACAGAAACAGTACACGATAGTATTAGAGGAAGGGGCTCATATGCAAAGACTAAACAAAATATTTTGGACTACTCAAAGGGTCCACCTCGTCATGGCAAACCCGCTTGGAAAGATATCTGGATCACGATGACAATCAATTCCGTAAATTACAATAGTATAACAGATTTAGTCGAAGAATGGAGGGGGAAGGTAAACAAGATAGGATTTCAATTTCATACACCATTTATTAAAGACGACCCCCTATGGATCCCGTTCGGAAAGAGACGTAGCGAAATGGTTGATATCATTATAGAATTAGGAAGAAAGTACCCAGACTTTGTGATTAATGGCGAAAAACAATTGTCCTTGATGAAAGGTAATTGGGGAGGAGTTGGCACCATACCAGTTCAATGTCCCTCATGGGCCATACTTTCATTAGATCATATGGGAAGGGTAAAGCAACCATGCTGCATAGGAAGTGCAGACAGCAAAGGATTGAAACCAATTTGTGAACAATGTGGTCTTGGCTGTTATTCAGTACTTGTTGCTAATGGGATTACTGGTTCCTGAGCTGAAAAAATCAGACATAAGCAATGAATACTGAAACTGATCTATTTGTCAGATGCATTAGATGTAAACATCAAAAGATTGATCATGACAGAAATACTAGTAAAGATAAAATGAAATGTTTGATAGGCAATTGTAGCTGTAAGACGTTTGTTCCAGACAGAAAATACTACAGAACAAGCAAAAAGTAACAAAATTACGTCTACAGTTGTGAACATTAATGCATCTACGATTCAGCATATTTGGAGGAACAATACATAAGTGACGGTTCTTTTTATCAGTCGTTTTTTTATATTGATGCTATATTTTTTAATATCCTATCCTGTGTAAAGATATTGCTTGTTTAATAAAGTGCCATCAGATTTCACGCTTGTAAGAAATGGGAAATTTTCTCACGAATGGGCTTCTAACCACATGGCAATACTTGATAGGATTCGAAATAAAAACGAACAGAGCAGACCACTTCTAGGTTGCAAACTAGGCCTTTGTTTACACGTTACAAAAGAAACATCTGTTTTAGTGATGACTGCAAAGCGGTTAGGTGCAGAGATAGCCTTGTGTTCGGCAAATCCCTTGTCTGTTCAGGAGGATATAGCCGCATTCCTCTCTTCTGAAGGTGTAATCACTTTTGCTTGGAAAGGGGAAACGATTAAGGAGTATAAAGAGTGTATTCGGCAGGTTCTTAAATTTCAACCACATATACTAACGGATGATGGTGCCGAATTACATATCGCGGCCCATAAATCAAAGATAAAAAACATACACGGTGGAACAGAGGAAACAACTTCTGGTGTAAAAAGGCTGAAGTCGCTAGAATCAAAAAGACGATTAATGTATCCCATAATAGCAGTAAACGACGCTAATACAAAGCATATGTTTGATAACAGATATGGGACGGGTCAAAGCACTATCGATGGAATTTTGAGGACGACTGGACTGTTTCTAGCTGGAAAGCATATAGTGGTATGTGGTTATGGATGGGTAGGCAAAGGAGTATCATCTAGATCTAGAGGCATGGGGGCAATAGTAACTGTAACAGAAGTTGACCCCGTAAGGGCACTTGAGGCACATATGGATGGTTTTAGTGTCAGACAACTATCTGATGTTTCGTCAAGTGGAGATATGTTCATAACCTGTACTGGTCAAATACATGTTATAAGAGAAGAACACATTAAAAAAATGAAGAATGGAGCAATTCTTGCTAATGCAGGACATTTCGATACAGAGATTGATGTCAACTATGTTTACTCCCAAGATAAGGCACCTATTATGGTAAGACCAAACCTTGAAGCATTGAACATACTGGGTAAGAAAATATATCTTATATCAAAAGGAAGAGTAGTTAACCTAATCGGAGCCGAAGGGCATCCGCCTGAAGTAATGGCACTCTCATTTGCCAACCAGATCTTATCAATTATATTCATAACCAAAAACTATGACAGAATAGAAAATAAGACTTATCCCGTCCCTAATGAAATTGATCAAAGTGTAGCCCATTATGCACTTGACGCCATGGATCTAAAAATTGATGAAATGACAGATGAACAACGTTTATATTATAATGAATGGAAGTAGGAGTCGATCCTTTTTGTCTATCTGAATTTTTTCATCCTAGGAAATCTTTGACAGAAATCTCCTGCAAAATCTGTGCTTAAAACATGCTAAAAAAAGAACTCAGCCAATGGGTCCCCAAAAAACCGTATTTACTGTCAGTTAATGACTTATCACAATACTGAGTGTCTTGTTTGAAATTATATAAAATTATATACACATAGGATAAAATGAAGATGAATGTCAGTACTAATGAACGCATTCCTTACCAGAATACCCTATATTTGTGTTTCAACAATGTTGGCAAGACACCAACGAAAAATGGCAATTGTGTTTTTCATAATTGTATTGGTAACAGCAGCGATAAATCAGACATTCTTCATCCATAAAGTAGAAGCCGTGACTATTAGTAGAAATTCTACGACGGCAACGGCAGTCAAAGTTAACCCTGCGAATATAGCAGGGAATGTGTTCAAAGTAGAGGCTGGAAGAGGAGATGCTGCTGTTGTGCAAGATCAATTCTTTCCGAAAAAAACAGAGATCAAAGTCGGTCAAAACATAACTTGGTACAATCCAACATTAGTAGCTGAACCCCATACTGTTACCTTCGTATTGGACAATAAATCATTGACCGGGGTGGTTGCACCTTTTTCTTTTCCAAATTCTACACAATTTGTGCCTTTAGATCATAGCCTTAACAGCCAACCAACGTTGGTGCCAAGTAAGGATGGAATTAATGCTGTTGTAGGGCTTAATGCGAGAGCCTTTAAACCCGTTGCAATTGATTCAAAAGATAATGTAAAAGTCATGAATCCAAATTCGCATTATACCATGACTGGTGGTGAAAAGTATGTTAATTCTGGTTGGCTAATTCCAAAAGGCCAAGAACAATCTTTTCCCGGATCCGCCAACACATTCACAGTCATTTTTGAAAAAGCCGGAACGTATAACTACGTATGTCTTATTCATCCATGGATGAAGGGAGCAGTCATAGTAAGGTAACCACCTTCTTATCGAAGAGACCCCCTATGGAGTTTTTGTTATGTGGAGATAGCCTTTGGTAACGATAAGTAAGGAAGGACTCAATCTGCAGGCATGGTAGTCGTAAAGATAACCCCATGATCTATTACATGATCATAGATCAATTTGTTTTATGGCGTTGATTTATGAGTCCTGCAAATATGCTGGTACATGTCGACCTACGACATAGGTTCAGAGCGTGTTTTTACAACGGTATTGATATTTCATTCGTACTTTGGCTTATACCATTGTGCAAAGTTACTGAGAGCTTTTGGACGATGTGAAAATTCTATTTTTCTATCAATAATCTGTAACTGACCAAAAGTCAAATCGGATCAGCCCTCACCATTCCCAGTTAAGCTGCCTGAAATGTGCATCAAGCTGCATGGCATATAGCCAGACATGACAACCTGCGAACCATTCATGGGAATTGATACAACTGCATTTGCGTGTAGGAACTTGAGATAAAGCAGGTTCATAGGTTTCGAGATGGACAAGAAATACTATGACGCTGTATTGTATACTCCCAATAGCTCCAACTACTACGGCAATGACAAACTAGCCATTTTGTATAATAAAGCCCTATCCAACAGCTTTGATTTGTTAAGTTACCCCATAACGATAACGAAGCAGACCTGCTTAAGATTTTCACAATACTTGGGGATAGATGTTATTATGGCAGTTTAGATTACAACCTAGTAATATTTTCATAATGCGTACCTATTATATGGGTAGTCAGTGAATCCAATATTTTTGCTTGCCGACTGTATATAACAATCTATTTTTCGTAAAAAACATTTTTTATTCCTAAAACAGCTACTTATTCATAATGAAATCACTTCACTTTGTAAGCAGCAATCGTAGTAAGTATTTGGAGATTCACTCGCACCTACAACAAAAGTATGGAGTGGTTGTTGAATTTTCGAACCAGAGACTGATTGAAATACAATCAGATTCAATTAAGGAAATCGCAGTCGAAAAATCGAAAAGTGCCTTTGCCTTAATATCAAAACCTGTTATCGTGGAAGATGATGGTCTATTTATTGATGAATTAGGTGGATTTCCAGGTCAATATTCATCTTTTGTATACAAGACTATTGGAAACAACGGAATCATAAAACTATTGGAAACCTCGATGAACAGATTTGCGTCATTCAAGGCAACTTTTGTATTTTGTGATGGTGAAAATTCCCAGACCTTTGAGGATGAAATAAAAGGTAAGATTTCCAACAGAATTACAGAAGGTGGATGGGGTTATGATCCGATCTTCATCCCAGATGGATCCGCTTTGACTTTTGGTCAGTTACATATTCAGAATAGAAAAAAAGATTTTTCTCATCGTGTTAAAGCGCTAGATAAATTTGCGGAATGGTATTCTGGTAGTCAGGAATATGCACCACGACGTTTATAAAAACAACGACTAAAATGGTTACTACTACTGATATACTGATATTCATTTTTTAGTAGTGGGATGTTTTTCCAATCAATTGTCAAATTTAGCCATAGGATTATCAATTTTGACAATAATACTTTCGTTTCTATCATTTTTACTCTTCTGCAGTTGTTTTCCTTGTTTTCCTATTAGTATCTTGTTTCTTCACTGTCTACTTCTGATCCTTTCTTTATCCTTCTTGCTGCTCGGTAATTGTCTTAGCTGCATTCCACAGCATGGACAGAACATACCATCATGGTAAATGTAAACCTCACATCTCATACAATATTTTTCCCAACAAAGTAGATCTCTTCTATTACTCCTATTTTGAATATATTCTCTTACGGATATTTCTACAAACCATTTTATGTAACAACTAGCAAATATGGATTTGTGTTTAAAAAGATTAAAACACTAGTTACATAGGGAGGGAGATTTCCGTAGGTGCAGAGACAAATAAATTTGATTACACATATATAATGAATCAGGAACAGATGGCGCAATATACATAGATTATTAATAGTGGCCCGAAAAATAAACATTAGGAAATTCTATTGTGGATGTAACAATTTATGATATTGGAGCAGCAGTAACTAATACAACTTCTGCTTGAGGCGGAGAAATATTTCTTACATCTCAGTATACTATCCCAATATTTTTGGCTAAGGCGTGGAGGCATATAGTTGTACTTGGTGGAGTGTGTGTAGCAATATCAGCAGCACTTGTTGCATCACTACCCGAAAGCAACCTTAAAGATACAATTGCGACCATAACCTTTGGTATAGTTCTTTCTTCTTTGATAATCCAATATATTGGACTTACAAGTATGTTAACATGGTTTTTCCAAAAGAAGAAAAAGGCAATAATACTATTGGTGACAATAATTCAGCGATTAAGGTTTGAAAACATGCGAAGATAAGCAGTTGTTCGATGAAGGCTGTGAAGGCTGTTTAGAAGAGGCCTGGAACTGGTTTTAAGCTCGGTTTTGAGCACGAAAAGTGATCAAAGGCCCTTCTAAGTACTTCATGTGATTCAGACTTCAGATAAATTGCTACAAGAATTGTTAGATTGTCTTTGTATCTTTTCAGCTTTTCTAAACTTAATTGGCTTGAGCTAATATTAGCTCTAGCGTAAAGACCCGTCGGGGAACTTTTTGGTACGGAGCTATTGTAGACTGTCGGGACTTTACCAATTTAATAAGTAGGTGGTTTTTCAGCTGCTCAATTATGATCAGTGCTTATGGGGCAAAGTGAACACCTATAGCGTATGAAATCTTGCCAAGATAAAAACTATAATATCAAATTCCACATATCTGTAGACGGCCACAGACATCTTTCTCTCTTCGTCGTTCGAGACTTCAAGTCTATATGCATTGGCTGCTGCTAGTCAGATACCATGTGACTGCTCTTAACGTAGATCAAATGGAGCACATTTCATAAATTAGAGTGGTAACTTCACAAAATACTTATACAACTCTCGCATATCTCCCACGTTTCTCGATCTCTTCAACGTTTTCTAGAACTTTGTGCGTTTTCTTTTCGCCCATTACCGACAAATAACCTTTCGTAAAGCTAGCAAAAGCATCCTCGAAGATAGATATGTGTGCACTACTAAAAGCTTGTTTTACTAATCGAATGTCTACTGCTTTGTCTTCCATGCGGTTAGAATAATATGATAAACCAAAATCGATTAACGCTATTTTTTTACCAGCAATAAAATTAGAAGTTGTAAGATCTCCATGAATGATGTTATTAACATGAAGTAATGCAGTATAGACTCCCATTTTATAGCTTAATTGAGATGTTAAGACATCCTTCATGTTGTTCCCTTCTACAAACTCCATTATGATTTCAGCATGTAAGGGGTCCATAAAATAAATAAAAGGTGAAACAACGCCAGCCACTTTTGCAGCAGAACACATAATGGCTTCATGAATGGTCCTATATTTGCGAATTTCATTATCCAAAGACACATGACGATATGGTTTAGGGGTCCTAATCTTTGAGATGGCTTTTTTATCGTACCAATTTATGAGATAAATATCAGCTTCTGCACCTCTTTTTAATAGTGTGTTATTATCTTGCAATAGCAATATATCTTCGAGGGGAAGGATAAAAAATTATGAGTTCTGCTCAACCAACACCTGGAGAAAAGAGAATTCTACAAGAAGATTGTGCTGAGGATAATTTGAAAAATGGTATACTAACCCTCACAAACCAGCGAATCCTTTTCGAGGAGACAGAGGGAACGATGGCAACTTTGTCAAAAAAGACGGGGAATGTAGTCCTAAACGTTTCCCTTGATAAGATATCTTCAGTGAGAACCGAAGGATTCATTGTAAAGAAGGTTGTAATAGCCATAGGCAACGAGGTATACAAATTTGGCGTTTTTAGTACTGGCAAATGGGCAAAGGCCATAGGGAATCAGATAAAACTAAATAAAACCGGCTAACGGTTTATTTTCTCCAATCGACATCTATTGTATCAATGCGCCATGACTGACGTATGAACGATTTTTCAACGCTTATCTGCTTTTTTGATATAACGTAATCAAGTATTCCTGTCCATGCGATCTGTGCTCCATTATCTCCTGCGTATTTGATCGGACAGACAAACAGATTTCCATCAAGTCTATTACATGCACTTTCAAGCATTTCGGCAAGCCTCTTGTTCGCTGCAACACCCCCTACAACCATTGTTTCTTTTTTACCTGAGAACGACATCGCCCGCTCTATTGTTTCTGTAATCATTGCAAACGCAGTCTCTTGTAATGAATAACATAAGTCTGGCAATACATTATTTTTGTCTGAAGCAAGCCTTATTGCAGAGGTAAGCAATCCCGAAAGGGACACATCATTTCCCTTTACAACGTATGGTAAATGTAAATAACTTCCAGATGATTGATTTGCAAGCTGTTCTATCGTACTGCCGCATGGCGAAGCAAAACCCAGAGATCTTCCGAACTGATCGAGCAACTGTCCGATTGTAATATCAAGTGTTTCACCAAATACTCTCCACCTGTTCCCTGAAAATGCAATTATCATAGTATGCCCTCCTGATACTAACAGGACCAATGGATCAGACGCACCTGTCAGCATTGATCCCAGTTCAACATGTCCTAGCGCGTGATTAACTGGTACAAGTGGTTTTTTGTAATAGGTGGCAAGGGTTCTTGCAACGACGGCACCTATACGAAGGCACGGTCCTAGCCCAGGACCGGCAGAATAAGCAATGACATCTACATCTTCGATCAAGATTTTTGCCTTTTCCAGCGACTGCTTCAAAGTAGACGGAGATGTTTCAGCATGATGTCTTGAGGCTTCGCGAGGATGAATTCCTGTCCCATCTGGTGCTTTATACGAATCACGTACATCTGAGAGTACTCGGCCCATGTTCCCCCTATCTGATGAAAATTCTAGGACAGAGCATCCAAATGTATGAGCGGTGCTCTCTATTCCAAGGCACAGCATACTATGGCATTAGCCCCTACTTGTTGCAGAAACCATTTTGATAACATCATTGTTCTTAAGCTTATATTCTGCTCCTAGTCTATGTTTGCTTCTAGCATCGATAGCGTATAGAAACCCCTTTCCTAAATCAGCATGAATTGTGTTTGCTAAATCTTTTGCAGTTGAACCGTCGGGCAGCAAACGTGCCTCCGGTAGAACATTTCCTTTTTTATCCATTAGTTTCAATTCATCTTCGACTGGATAAACGACGATCATTTTCAACAGTCTGAAGCATGTTAGATCAATAACTTCCTGTATTCCAGTTGATCCATATTTTGTAACCGACGATCGTACAATGTCAAGAGCTTTCTTTTGTTGTTCATTCAGCAAGATTCCCGGCTTAATATCAAATGAATTATCACCTGGCAAGTAGTGTAAGATCCCTTTCTTTGCCGCTCTTCTCAGCAGAGCCTCTGCTTCCGCCACGCATGGAACAACATCGCGACCAAGATTTCTGATCTTTTTAATATTATCCTCTGCTGATGGTAAATCAGCTTTGTTTGCAGCAATTACAATTGGTTTAGATCTTGATCTGACTTTTTTACAAAAATTAAAAACATCTTCTTCATCCCAAAGAGTAGCCTTTTTGTTGCGTAATCCCAGTTCATCCAGAGCTTTGACAATATAAATCTCTCCGATTGCAAGACCAGATAACCGTTTAGCAAGCATCTGTTCCAGTTTTTGCGCCTGACCCTCGGTCTCCCTTGCAACCTTTTTCCAATCTCTGCCGACAACAGAAGCAAGCCAGAAATCAAATTCCTCCTCTACGAATTTAACATCAAGTAATGGGTCCCCTGTACCGACAGGAATTGGCTTACCCTCACTGTCCGTGGAACCAGATGCATCTACTACATGAATAAGAGCATCTGCCTGTCTTGCATCATCTAAAAACTTATTCCCAAGACCCCTGCCCGTGTGAGCTCCTGGTACAAGACCAGCTACATCAAGCAATTTTACCGGAATGAACCGATTGCCGTCGACACAGATCGAATGAACAGGATTATCTTGAACTCCGAATTCCTTACATACACATTTCACTCTTGTATAGGCTACCCCAAAATTTGCATTAATGGTTGTAAACGGATAATTGGCAGTCTGTACAGCGAGTTCAGTAGCCGCATTAAGGAAGGTGGACTTGCCTACATTGGCTTTGCCTATCAGGCCAATAAGCATAATACATTATAGAAGATTAATGACCCGGATTAATTTCTTTCAACTTTGCAACTTTCTTATTATTATCATTTTTTACCTCGATCGAACCTGTCTTTCATATGCACTAAACTATTATAGTGTGATATGACTAGAGTGATCGGAACTGACATAAACCAACACAACAGATAAGATTTTATTTCATCAAGTAGGACGGAATCTGAAGCAGGGGTGGCTGGAATTGTTGCTATTTACGATCTAGTACCACAGACAGACAAAAACATGGTCTACTATCTCTCACATTCTATGCGAATGCTCCAACATAGAGGGAAAGCCTACTGGAAAATGATAGTCGGAAAAGGAGTAGCAGGAAGGGAAGGCTCGCTTCTGCCAGATGAAAATATTTTAAAAATGGCCGATGAAGAAAAACTGTATGGCAATAATGGAATAGGATATCTATCTAAGAGATCTCCTCAATTTCATAGTATGAACACCATAGATGTTGTCTTCGACGGCTTTTTTGTGGATACAGAGAAATTGCATTTACATCCTTACATAGGACATGCGAAGGACTCGGACTCGCTCTTTAAAGTTTATCATATCTTTAGAGAATTATTAGTCGGGAAGCAAGATTCGCAACGAGGAGCTGAGTTCTTAGACAGACACTTACGAGGAAATCTGATTATGAAAGTAAATGATGACATCTATGCTTATAGAAATAGTACTGGTTTCAAGCCACTTGTAGCCGCTACTAACAAGACCAAAGAATCGTATATTATCGCCTCAGAGAATTCGTTGCGCACTTCATTTATTGACATGGAATTTGACGATGTCAGGCCGGGTCAACTGATAAGGTTAAGCAAAGATGGATTGGAGGTGCTGACAACTTTACCAAGCGCGAAGCTGATGATGGATCCATTTGAATTTATTCGAGAATCACATGTCGCCGCAGTAGTCAATGGTAAAAGTATCTATGGAATAAGAAAAAACATTGGTAAAGAGCAGGCAAACTTTTTGGCAAGAGAACTAGACATAGATTCAGCATATGCAGAACCAGATTACACCCGTCCCATGACGCTGGGTTTCAGTATCGAGTATCAAAAATATTCAAAAACCTTTGAAATTTCAGAGGGTATAATAAAAGACAGATATGATGATTCGGATCATATGATAGATTTCTCTGAACAGGTGAGCAAAAACAAATTACTTACAACAGGTAGATCTCTCAAGTTTGTTATAAAAAACTTAGTCCAAAACAGAAAAATAGCAACAGTTCAGGGAACTATTCAGACAGGCATTACAGCTAGAGAAACGATTTACTATTTGCGTAATGCAGGTGCGAAACGTATCGATCTTGTCGTAAGTTATGTTCCTACAGTAGATGGAAGACAAATTGGGCTTTATTCACAAAACAGGGATCTGATTGCAAACAAGTATGTCGGCGAAGTGTCTTCCATAGATGAACTAAATGACAATATTACAAAAGAAATCGGAGCCGATTCTTTATACTACAATTCTCCTGAAGTACTTGCACGGGGTATAGGCATTTCCGAAAACAATCTTTGGTTTCCTGAGTGGGTAAGATTTCTGCACTATAGAAAGAGATGAGCAAGATAAGCGACATTGACTGTGATCTAATCAAGAACGATCCAGATAAATCTGTGGTTCTGTTAGCAAATGGCAAGATTGAGATTCAAGGATTTATTGTCGAGCATATGGAGATCCGTCAGTATATTGGAAAGAATGATCCTTCACTAGGGAATTATTCATTGCTTACGGTACTTATAAAAACTGACAAAGGCATGATAGAAACGAAATATGACGAAGGTTTCAGAGGAGATGACGCGATTGAATCAGCAGTCACCATTCTAACACAATATGGTGGATTTGCATCTGTAATTAATCGTGCTTTAATAGAATTACAAAGTTAGTTTCTTAGAACTTGCACGGCAGGTGTCGCTTAAGCCTAACTATGCTATATATTTAAAGGCAGGCATGTTGTTATTCTCGCCATACACTGCAAAGATAAATACTGTACCTAGCGTTATTGATTGCTGGTCGATTTTCGAGAATTAAATCGTTGAACTCGTAGTTATTGGAAAGGATTTCCGATTTCTTAAAATTTGTGCTTGGATGCACCTCCCGCTGGAGTGATAGTTGACACTTGTGGACTATGCATCACTGCTTCACAGGACAGCATGGGATGGATGGATTGTTGTGCTGTGTTATACTCGCGCCACTTAAGAGGACGGTTGAAGATACCATTTTACTAGATCTAACTAATATTAAATACCATTGTTACTAGTTATGTATTATCAATGCAAGCACATCGGAATTATGCCGATAATAAATCTAAACCCAACAGACTAATTAATGAAAGTAGCCCTTATCTTTTGCAGCATGCCTATAATCCTGTTGATTGGTATCCCTGGGGAAATGAGTCTCTACTGAAGGCAAAGAATGAGGACAAACCAATCTTCCTCAGCATAGGATACAGCGCGTGCCACTGGTGTCACGTCATGGCTCACGAGTCCTTTGAAGATGAAGAAATTGCCAAAATAATGAATGGCAATTTCATCAATATAAAAGTGGATAGAGAAGAAAGACCTGATATAGATGACATTTACCAAAGGGTTTGTCAACTTGTTGTTGGAAATGGGGGATGGCCATTATCCGTGTTTTTGACGCCTGATCAGAAGCCATTCTACGTGGGAACGTATTTTCCAAAACAAAGCAGATATGGTATGCCGGGGTTTGGAACTGTTTTAAATCAGCTAGCTGAGGCGTACAAGACTAAAAGGGAGCAAATTCATTCTGCAACTGGCGAGTTCATGCAGGCCTTATCGCAGACATCAAAAGACGTTCAATCTGGAGCAGGAAATGTTAAGATTGATAGATCAATTCTAGACGAGGCGGCTGTAGGATTACTTCAAATGGGAGATCCCGTTTATGGTGGTTTTGGACAGGCGCCAAAGTTTCCCAATCCTTCTAATCTCCTTTTTATGTTACGATACTATGATATTTCAGGAATTAATCGTTTCAAAGAGTTTGTGATGCTCACGGGAGACAAAATCGCTGCCGGTGGTATTCATGACCACATTGGGGGAGGCTTTGCAAGATACTCGACTGACCAAAAATGGCTTGTCCCACATTTTGAAAAAATGCTCTATGACAACGCACTGCTGGTACAGCTCTATTCAGAACTATATCAGATAACTGGCAGGGAAAGATACCTGCACGTGGTACAGAGCAGTCTTGATTATGTCATAAGGGAGATGACTTCTCCAGAAGGGGGCTTTTACTCTGCTCAGGATGCCGATTCTGATGGCGATGAGGGTAAATTCTATACCTGGTCAAAAAATGAAATTGAAAATGCTCTCGGAGATGAAAGTCTTTCTGACATTTTCTGTGAATACTATGGAGTAACACAAGGCGGCAATTTTGAAGGCAAAAACATCCTCAACATTGTAACATCGCTAAATCATCTATCACAAAAATATGGTAAGCAATCCGATATAATTGAAGGCATCATAAATGATGCTTCTAAAAAACTGTTTAGACTAAGGGAAAATCGAGTAAAGCCACAAAGAGACGATAAAATTCTGACTGCATGGAACGGATTGATGATATCCGGCTTTGCAAAAGGATATCGTCTTACCAATAACAAAAAGTATCTTGATCATGCACTGAACGCTGTAAGATTCATTGAAACTAAAATTGCAACTGGCGACGGCAGATTACGAAGGACGTTTACGGATGGAATTTCCAAACTGAATGCCTACCTTGAGGATTACGCATTTTACGTCAACGCATTGCTGGATGTCTTTGAAGTTCATTCTAGGACTGAATATCTTGAAAAAGCAATAATTTATACTGACTTTATGCTGCAACATTTTTGGGATCGTGAGGACGGCAACCTATTCCTTACTTCCGATGATCATGAACAACTTATCGTCAGAACAAAGAATTTTTATGATCTTGCAACTCCGAGCGGTAATTCGATAGCTGCGTCCAACCTGCTCAGGCTATACCATATTGTCCAGAACAACGAATATGCAGAGAAGGCAGAGCTTATCATTAAGGCGGCAGCCAGACTTGCAGCAGAAAATCCTTTTGGATTTGGCCAACTACTTACATCAATGTATCTATACATACAGGCTCCAACCGAGATAATGATAATAAGGGGAACCGAGGATAAAGAGGATTCTCGTCAAATGTCAAATTGGATAAATAGCCACTATATTCCAAATGGGATCATTACGATCATCGAGGATAAGTTACAGTTAGAGAAGCTACAAAAATACCTGCTCTTCAAGGGAAGAAATTTTGATAGAGAAAACACATCCGAATGTGTATTTGTCTGCAGAAACTTTACCTGTTCTCTGCCGATTTATTCAATACAAGAATTGGAAAAGCAAATAAAAAGTAATGATAAGCGAAGTTAAAAAACATCACGGAAAAACATTTGTGGTACTCAACTGGGGGTCTAGCAAGGAGAAGCTTCTCATAGGTTACAGTAGATTGCTGAAGTCAGATTCAAGCATCTTATCGTCCTTCAGTCTCTATGCCATTGTTTTGTATTGTAGTTTCTCTTACCTTCAAAACGCTGCTAAAAACAACAGGCTGGCTCTGTTTTCTGTTGAACCTTGTTCTGGATTCTATGGTACAGAAAGATGTAATAATTAGAGAATCTACCGTTTTAACTATATGGAAAAAAAAGCGATTTGTAAAAACTGTGGTGACAATATTGGTAGTGACAGTAATTCGAATGAATTCTGTTCAGAGCAATGTGGAGTAGAATATCGATTGGAACACAAATAATACGGATCAAAAGATGATAAGACCATAAGTTCGTCGTATTGTATGATTGGAAGGCTTCTATTAGATTTTTAACTAATTGCATACTAAGTAATTGCATATTTACTTCATTGATATGTGAAGTAGTAACAAGACTTAACTGTTGCTCTCACTAATGCAGCTATTCTTATTCGATTAGGAGTTATCACTAGAAATAATAATAATAATAATTAAGCTGCATTCCTAATTCCCTTGATTTGGACGGAATGATCCCCTGATGGAACAAAGAGGTCTATATGTACTGTTTTTGCATCTATCGTCTTTACTGATAATGAGTTATTATTATTAATATTATTGTACATCTTCCCATCCATCATGACAGATACAGCCGTTGGACTTGCTGAATTCTTTACTAGCTTCAAACTCATAGGTCCTCCATCTGGGTTATAATGCTTTACTGCAAACATAATGCTGTCATTAGCTGCATTATACTTAAAATCGCTTATTCTTACTACACCAATTATATCATACAAAATAGACTGACCTTTACCAATATCTAATGCCGTCATTGGGTCACTACCAAGCGAAACACCAGCACAGCTATAATAATAGATATGGGGAGCAGTAGTGTAATCAGGAAGCGCGATAAATTGTGCTTCTTGACCTGGCTTTATTAAATGCAATATATTACTTTTAACAGAATCAATTTGTATTCCATTTCTATCATGTACCGACGCATACACACTTACATCATGCAAGTCAAATGGACCTATATTCTGGACAGTCCCAACTAGAGCTTTATTGTTGCTAGTTGACGGCAGGTTAGAGTAATTCACCCTTATGACATTGTAATTTGGTACCGGAACCTGCTTTACGCTAGAGATAAATGCTGTACCTTTCACCGATTGGTTTGGTGCAATTATAAATTTAAATGGTGCACCAGTAAATGGGTATATAATATTACCAAAAGTTGGGTCTGTCATAACCTTGGTGAGACCTGATTTACCTATAGTGTCAAGACTAACTGTGACAGCAACTGGCATCTTCCCATTATTATCCACTACGCCTATAACATTTAGCCTACCATTTGAATCAACGAAAGATTGTTGTTTTGTCATCTTAATAGAGTTGTTAATAGTAGCAGCAGCGGCAGCGTGCGCTGTTACTAATGAGGGAAACTGCTGCAGTAGAATAGAAAGTGTTAGAATACTAACTAATAATGATAATGATACTGCTGCCTGATTTGAAATTACGAGTCCTGTCATAATTCTCTATCACCTAGATATGATTATGGTTATTTAGTAACGACTCCATAGATTGAACCAGCCCATTTTATTTGTGAACACTCAAATAATCCGCCATTGAAGCCACCCATATCACGTATCACTCCTTCTTGGCCAAATTCAAGGACTTTGTCCAAACATGTCATTTTTTTGTAGGAGCTTATGCTATTGTAGTTACTTGCTGACGACATACCTGCTGTAGCGAAAATACTAATTCCTACCAATAATACTGCTGACAGCGATGTCACTGTTACAAGCAATGTCAAGCTCTTTGACAATATTTTCTTTCTATCCATAACTTTAATTATACAAGTTTGGTAGATATGTTAAGCTCATACCAGAATATGTCATTTAGAAGCTGCTTATGATAAATATACAATGCATATTTTTAGATAGATAGGCATTATATTTTATTTTTAGAATAGAATCGTGTTTGTTTACAATAATAACATTTATCGCGTATTTAACAATCAGCTTGAGGTAATATTGCATGTATGAATCCTGTCAAATAGGATAGATGTACTTGCATTTATTTTAAATATGCAAATAAATATGCAGGTATGCAACAGCAGCGGTAGTATTATTGTTATAGATATTGTCATACTACCAGCTGGTTAGTTATCATAAAACGTTTCTAGAAGACTCTAATAGTAACACAATGCTCTATCAATGGTGATAATAATGACAATGATGACTTCGATATCTGTATATGCATACAAAAAAGCATTTTCAATTCTTCTCATTATAATATCTGTATCAATTTTAACAATAATTGGTTTTGCTAATGCAGTATATAATACTTCTACTATTGCTAACCCAAATCTACAAAACCAAAGGAGCTATACCCAATGTGATCATGCTCATGCATTATCCGTAAAAATGTTCGATAGTCAAACTGTTCCAAAATACATTATTGGAAAAGACTACAAGATTACTCCTGTAAGCCCAGCAACAATTGATGTCCTTATAAATAGATGCAGCTTGGCAGCAGAAGATATTTCACAATAAAGGAAATTGGAAAAATATGAAGAGAATTATGCCCCCGTCTCATCTATCTATCTATTTTTACAAATCCATTTTCTCCGATCAATAAACAAGTCAACAACAAAATCTCAATCTTTCTTTTAGGCTCCATTTCTCCAACTTCCCTAGGTAAATTTCCCTCATCGCCTGAGTATTTGGAGCTGCCTAAAACTTTCTCATTATGAATACACTCCAATTCTTACCTTGGAACCAATGAAAACCGTTAGTTAATAATATATTTTTATAAGCCCTTTTTAAAAATGCATAAATATAATCGTCTTTCTATCGGTATTTTTATAGGGGCAGGCGTAGGCATTGGGATTCGGACCTGACATCAAGTGCAGTTGCAAAAAGAAACACCCCTACGTCAAGCGTAAATCTGAAGGTAAATCATTTAGCCTCTATTATAACGACCTTGTACGGTGGTTGTTTATTACACTGGCATTTTCGGGCATCTTGTCTACAGGGTGGTTTGGAATTCCCCTCGCACCACGATATTTCCTGCATGAAGGAATTGATATAATATCCGGTTTATCCGCATTATTCAGTGCATTAGGTACGATCTGGGGGGTCATGGCCTATGTTGAATTTACTAGGTCAGCCAATTTGGTAAATGAGGCGCGGGACATGTCTCGCAGGCTTGATCCGCTCATAGGCGATTACGAATATCGCTCCTATAACCCTCAAACCAGGGAATACGAAAAAGGGTACGTTCCGCTAGGACCGGTAGACTTCTGGGATAGGGAGACTCAAGTTCCTCGGTGGCTTGATAAGGGGAAATACTGGCGTATACTGCTGGGATTTCAGTCCGCTGATAGGGAGATCATGTTACAAGTTGTACGCGACCGGGACCTGCCATTCACATATGGTAAGAGGAATGTTGCAGTTACCTTTAAGGAACGTCTTTCAGGGATTGGATCAAGCCGGAAGCGCTATGTCTACAGGATAAAAATCCCGCAATGGATCGTAATGAACACAGAACGCGCTCGATTGGCAGAACAGAAGGAAGTGCTGAACCTTGACAATTTGGAATTAAGTTCTTTCATTGCAGATCTTAACAAAAAACTCGTCCTCGCTGCGGATGAAATCATAGAGCGTGAAAAGCCGAGGGTCCAGTATCCTTGGGAGATCGCCACCCTTGGAATCTATCTTAATAAGAGTCTGCCCCTTCGGATCATGTACAGAAAAGTAGTAAGGCGTTTCCCCGGTTCAAAGAAGCGTAATATCAACGACATAAATGCCAATCTGGCCAACGTAAAGGATTATGAGTTGATAAATGCCATAATCGAGATTGCAGCACAGAAAGGGGTTTCTGAAGACAGGATTCATAAAATCAAATCCCTTGTACATTTCCTCAAAAATTCATATGCCAGACAGGGCCTTGGAGAAGGCTCAAGTGAATACCATAATTTCCACCATAGTTTGGAGGTAACATACATGTCCTTGCAGATGCTGCCAAAGGAATTCCATGGCCATAGCTTCGGTTCAAAAGACTGTGAACTGATTCTGGTGGCGGGTCTGTTACACGATTATGATCCCGTTCAAATGACGGTTCCAAAGCATGAAGGCACCAAAGCGACATGTCAGCAGAAAGGACCCAAAGTCTCCAGGACTATAGATGAAATACGCAAAACAAGGATTCTTGATGCTTACTTTACCATGGACGAGGCTGATTTTGAAAGTTATTTTCGAGAATATAAATCCACGCTGTTACCACCCATAGAATTCTCTACAACGCACCCGGAGAGTGTTAAGATACGGAAACCATCCGAAAGCAGCATCGTAGAGGCCTTAATTTGGCATACGGAGTTTCCATACTACAAACAAACGCATGCTAGGGAAAAGTTTACCCATCTAATGGCCTTACTTGATAAGCAAGAACATGACAGCGGTAAAATCAAGTTACTTGCCGAAATTCTATGGATTGCAGACCTTGCTGTAACTTACATGAGCTCAGATCCCATTAGGGCCTGGGATAGGGTTACCAACCTGTACGACGAACTGAATCTTCCAAAGTTTGAAGCAGTCTCTAGAACTGATGCATTCTTCTCGGACTTTGCCGAAACTGATCTTTTCAAAGAGTTGATCGGCATGCGGCACTTTCCGGATACATTCCGGCAGAGGTGGAATATGATATATCAGTTCTTCCATGAAGGAAATCCTTCCACTCAGATTAACAGGATGATTTCCAAGACCAGGAATTTATACCTTAAAGTTAATTTGGAATTTGCAATGCGCAGGGGGGAGATGCTGCAGCAGATTGCTACAAACAACTGGGCGGAATATTTCATCGGAATTGGAAGGGATCAAAACGAAGTACTGAGGGCAAAATTAAAGTTTGCCGATCTAGATCCTCCTAATGCCTCGGCCTTTTGGGGGGATACGCAGAAGCTCCTGCCGAATATAACGGACAAGTCGATCGATAATTTCCTTCTGGTCCTACCGCAGAATCTTGCCTCTCTCACAACCATTGAAGAAAAATCATCAATCGGATCGTTGATGAGAATCATTCCTGCAAAATTGGCGGCCGGAGGTACGCTGCAATTGCTCACGGATCTGCATGCAGATAGTGCAGCATTCAATGACCTGTTAGGAATCATACTGGATTCGGGGCTACAAGTGGATCTTGAAAAGAACAGAAAAATATACTTTCCAAAAGGCTGGAAGGATCCAGACTTCATCGAGGGACGAACACCACAGGTTATGCTATTTCAGATTAAGACAGCAAGCATGAGTGGTGGTGGAGCAAATTAATTAAATTAAATTATGATTATCTGCCCTCCTCGCTAAAACGGTGGGTGGAGAAAAGAAGTATCATTATTAACTTGATTCAATAAGGGCAGTTCGTACATGGTGTTGGGGAGTCATATCTACCCATTCACCCATCTATCTATCTGCTGTATTCGTCTGTTTTGAACTCCGCGTTTCTTACCATGCCTCGCCTTCCTTTAACTTTATCGGCGAATATATATTTAGGCTATCCAAAGGAAAATCAGTT
>DATDFS010000293.1:0-11634 GCA_036522495.1 Nitrososphaeraceae archaeon
ATGCTAAGAATTCCTGCATATGTATGCACTTCAGCCGCTAAAGCTAGCGGCTCTATACTCATTATTATACAGAAAAATTTTTAGAAAATACTCATTCGTCGAATTTATTCCACTTGTTAAGATATCTTTTCAATTATATCAGATGCTTCAGACATTGAAAATGCTTTGAGCGTTTCAGTACTTACATTGCCTAGGCTTCCAGTACGATATAAGACTGATGCTATCACCTCGTCATTTGGAGCTTCAACTATCGCTACCATGTCATGCTTTTCAAGTGTATAATACAGGCCAATGGATTTACCACCTGCCTTTTCAATTGCGGTTTCAAAAGCCTCAGATCGTCTTACACTATCTTTCACATTCTTTATCCCTTGCTCTGTCCAATTCACTAGTATATCATAGTTTGGCATGGCTATTATTCAAAAAACTAGGTATATAGACATGTTCTAATGTAGACTATTTAACAATAACACTATTCTTGCTTTATAGAAGGAAATAAGGCAAGGTATTTACAACTTATTAGATAATACTGTCAGGTTTACTCTAGAAGCTATCTTTTATGATTAATTCTCTATTCGTAGATTAGTCCATGGCGAGAATCTCTATATGGAAGTACAGTACAGCACGGCGCTTCAGCATCCAGGCTTTGGGGCTTGCAAAAAGATGGCGTGTAACATAATCTAAGTAAATCCATTATGTATATTCTTCTTCTGAAGATAGGTCTTCCTTATGGGTGGGATTACCTTACTGTGTATATTCCATCTCGATGGAACCCTATACAGCAGTATGTTTAGATACATATTTTGTCCATTCTTTATTCTTTTTCCAACCATTGATGCAGTCAGTCGAAATCTCTTCTGGCGAAAGAAGACACAAAGGCAGACATAAATCTTGAGAATTCTAATCATTTGCCTTGTTTCCATCTATTAGCCATCCAGAGCAACCTAGCTACATCTGTGAATCCAACCGTTCGTCCTTTGTTCTCAACTATTGGAAGTATGCGAATGTCTTTTTGAGATATGATGAGTTGAAGATTAGTGATTAACTTATCTGAAAATCGTCATATGAACAATTCGTTTAATATGTATTTAGTCAGTACTCAGGGTTGCTCATGTTCCTATAAAGGATGTTTAAATCTTACCAGAGGCCATTAATATCGAAAATCCATTTGTCAGATAAAGATGCTGGCACAAGCCAGAAACAAAATTCTGAAAAGCAGAAAAAAATTACGGACGAACGAAGTGCTAAATCAATTGCTAGTATGATAATGGGAAGAGACGCTTATGATTCTAACAATCCAATTTCAGTAACTGTTGATGCAGAAACACTTGTAGCTCAGACACAGGAAAGGCTGTCGAGAGCATTGAAAAGACGTTATCAGTATGAGTCAAATCTAAAACCTGGTCAAGAGTTTCTGCTTAATCACATAAATTCAAAGATCCCACTTGTGATTATGTATGCCGACTTAGTTGGTTCAACCAACATGAGTATGACTTTGCCTATTGAAAAAGCGGTGACCATAATTAGATCATTCTCATACGAGATGTCTGCTATAGTTCAAAGTTATGCTGGCTATGTATTAAAATATGTAGGAGATGCAGTCATTGCTTTCTTTCCATCTGGATATAACAAATTGCTTGCTTGCGACAAGGCAGTACGATGTGCAAAATCAATGATAACTGTCATCAAAAATGGAATCAATCCAATATTAAATAAATATGATTATCCAGAACTCCGTGTTAAGATTGGTATTTCTGAGGGAGAAAGTCTAATTGTCCCGTATGGACATGATAAAAGCTCCACAATTGATATTCTTGGCTATTCTATGAGCATATCTGCAAAAATAACTTCCCTAACAGTTCCAAATACAATTACAATAGGGGATAACGTATACAGTGTATTGCATCCACAAATAAGGATGAAGTTTAAAGAAGTCAAATTAAGAATTGACGATTGGAAATTCATTAATAGACAGACGGGTCAAACCTACAAACTTTATGCGGATAGGAATATATCTACTGATACAGTCACAATGGATAATGAGCCATAGACTAATTAATTGAGTCGTCTTTAAAAGATATTTGTGTTTGAGAGGCATGATATACTTCCTGCTCTGACCCTTCGTGGAAACCTCCTATCTCATGACGTGGTGACTTATTGTTAGGTAAGTTGATATACAAATATTTGATGAATGTACATTAATAATGGAATAAATATCGTTAAAACAGAAAACCGAAGCTTGTTTTGACATTAGCTTCGTGATAATTATTGTAATATTCATATAGGAATAAAACAGTATTAAGCTGCATTAATAATTTGTCTAAACCTCAAAGAGAAGAAGATCGCCCAACCATCTATGATCAAAAGTATGAACAAGACAATGAACATGTGCATCCAGTGATAGTAGCAAACCCTCTTGCTCAACCACTATCGTGGCAAAATGGACTCTACAAACGACTGAAATTGTTCCCTTGGTGGTTGCGCTACAATATTGGCGTTGCTGAAGAGGCTGTTTTAAAGGACAAGATAATCCATTTGGGCACAAGTGTTGGATTACAAGATAAATGGATTAATAGGATTCTAAGGCATGCAGTATCAGAGTTTTCTAAAAAGGGACTTGGCTCTGATTACTATGGCTATCACAATATAGATCATGAGCTTGAGGCTGCTTACTTTACTCTACTGGTCGTCAGTAATAACGGAGCGAATAGTGTGGTCAATAATAACAGCAAGATCTATATCAAACTCGTTCAAGACGATATCAAATATCTCTTTGTAGCTGCTCTATTTCATGACTACGATCCATTGAAACAATTTGACAAACCACATGAGGATTCGGTTGAATGGTTCTTGAGAAATGATAAGAGAATTAAAAGATTCATTGACGATATAGAAATAAATATTGATATCTTAATTGCATTGATACATAGAACTGCGTATCCATTCAGAGGAAAGATAGCTGAGCAGGCCAAAAAGAGGATGCAGGAATTATTTACAGATGCTGGAATCCCTGAAAGTGATACTCTAAAAAGGAAACACTATGAGCGACTTGGATGGCTTCTATCTGTTTCGGAACGCATAGCTGGTTATGCGCTGGGAAATTTTGAGCGTGCTAGGGAACTTGCACGTCGCAATGCCCATGCTCTGGGATGGCACCCCTCACTCATAAATGAAGAATCTGTGAAGTACTTTAGTGCATTGAAAGAGGAGAAAGAGGTGTTTGAATATGTGTTAGATGGTTTACCGGAAATATACAAGAACAATTTCTTTAATAATATACAAGCCTTCAGGGAGGCTTGGCAACAGGAGATCGACATAAGAAATTCAATCAGGGCAGGTAAGACCACTCTCGTGCCAATTGTAGAAAACTGTGTTGATGACAATAAGGATAGTCAATACCTAGTAGAGTCTATAGTAGATATACACAGACAATTACCTGCTCCAATACGTGTAGATGAAAAAAAATTTGTAAGCACATTATCTGATAGCAATACGATTCTTATCACTTTGAGAATCAATGACACATCAGGGGATATTGTTGGATATGTAAAAGGCGGACCATTGGAGAATTATCAGCTTCGACGTGGAACACATGACGAGAATTTGGGAAAGAACAACACTGCATATATGGAGTATATGAGTATCAGGCCAGGTTACTGGGGTGTTACAGGTGGTCATCTTCTTAGACTAGAGTTCCTCAAACACTCAAGGCACAGGGGTTACAGCTTTGTAACCAGTTATGTACACCGGCAAGTGATAGTTCACAGGATAGAGGAAGGCGAAGATATAGAAATCGTGCAGAAATACGATCCAGACAAGCTCGACTATTATAGGATAGATTTGAGAAAGTTAGTTATCGATAGAGCAGTACCTCAGTCAAAAGTATTAGAAGCAGATCCAGGATTAGATGAAACTCTACAGGTTATAGAATAGAAAAGAGATACAGCGGTAGATGTTTATGAATATGCAAGAAATTTTTACGCAACACACGTTATTGGCTGATTCGTTCTAATAGATTGTAAATGGCCTGCTTTTCGATTTAGCATAGCGTATAACGTTGAGAAGCCTTCATTATATGGAGGAGAATTCAACATCTGCAGAATCAGTCGTAATGAATCGAATTACTAAACCTGAAACCCCAAGTCATTCCCTTGATTCTTGGGGTGCTCATGAAGGAAGATACTTATAATGAGTGATACAAGTCCTCATTCAAATATTATCAGTAAGAAACTTAGTCGTTGCAGTAATCACTGTGCTCTTTTAGTCTTCAGTCAGACAGCATATTCGCAAACAACGGCAAGTCAGAATTTTTCTTCTTTCCTTAAGAAGTTCTTGAAATCAGAAAAAAATGCTAGTGGTCGCTAGAGCAATACCCAATTTGGAATTACAGATATCGTATTTCCACAGGGGTGGCATGGAACAGATATTCCATGTCCAATTGGTCTTATTGTATCTATGTATGCGAGTAATCATAGCAAATTGGCCGGGAAGCCTTTCGGACAAGGAAAGCCAATGCCATTGCGGCCACAGATAATGTCATAATGTTACAAATCATTAATAATTCAGCCCTTGCTAAGATAAACTCAATGAGCACCAAGCTTTAGGGAATTCTTTCTATTTCAAAGAATTGTAAGCAATTGGCTCGAAATTCTACACCCACGATTAGTGGCAAGACATTTAATGTAATTACGGTGGAATGCCCTTTTTCTTCTCTTGTGGGCTGTCAGGGAGCTGCGGCAACAACAAGTATCAAAGCGTTTTTGGTAATAGAAGTAATAATAATATTCTATCATTAATGTCTAAATCAATTAATGCTCATGATATAATTCAAACAGAGCTATTTGAATACAAAGCAGCGGATAGAGCTTATAAACTAGCCACCGTTGTTTGCAACCAATTATTTTCTAGTAATTCTGATTATACACTCCAAGACAAACCAGACATAACAAAATATACCAAATTCATAAATTCAACAGCAAGTACATTGAAATTAGAATAAGACATAGACATCATTTTTTTTCTTTCTCCTAAGATATTTCAGCAGCAACATAACCAGCAGATCGATTCTTTTTTAATTCACTTTTGTAAGGCCGTCAGAAATTAGAGTTGTGCTTTAGAAGATATTGGCAGAGACTCGAAAATGCTATGGAAATTCAACCATAGGATACAGCTTTTGTATTATCGCCGCCTAATAAGAAAGGATTGTTGGTAGGTTACGGTATGTTCGTTGCCTTTAGCGTGTTATCTGGATTCTCCAATTAGCATTCATAACTTTGTACTTGAAATGCGATGTAAGAACATGCTGCCAAAGTTAAAACCTCACAATAGTGTTTAAGGTGTCTTGCGGTTTTTTTTGAATTGATAGCTTCCAGAACATAGGCACTTGTACTAAGGCATTTGGTCCAAACGCCCACTTTTCAATAGTATAAATGCGGGTGGCCACATGATCAGTTCAGAGCTGGAAGGAGTCAGCGTATTCTAGAAAGGCCCTGCAGGTCGAGTGTTCACATCTTTTCAGCGTGGCATCGATATATTGAATGTTGTATATAACTACCTTGACCTAATTCCCGGTGCTGAGATAAGGCTGGCCATGAATTCTCTCAGTTCTGGGTGCGCCGCCATGATGAATGAACTATCTCCTTACGCAACTGGTTTAGAAATAATTCCATAAACTCTGTGCGCTGTTCTGCTAGCTTTTTTGCTGTTTTTGTATGCATGGAATTTTTTAATATCATTAATTTCTTTTTCATATGGTCTAGTGTCCACTGAGTATCATCTAATGGCCTTTCCGATTCGCAAAATGCATCCGCTGGATTATAAAGAGACCTATTTTCGCTTCCACCTACACTAAAAGTTCGAGCTATTCCTATTGCACCTATAGCATCTAACCGGTCTGCATCCTGCAAGATTTTACCCTCTAGCGTAGAGGGATTTAATTTCTTTGAATAGCTATGCGTCCTTATAGTATCTGCAACTTTTTCTATTTTTTCTATAGGATAGTTTTTGTATTCAAATAATATTTTCTTGGCGAGATCAGCACTATCGTCTGCTGAATTTATGGTTTTGCTACTTCCCTTGGGATAGACCACCAAATCGTGCAATAGGGCTGCAGCAAGAACTATATCCAAATCAACACCGTCTTCTTGCCTGCTTATCATTTCGGCATTTTTATACACTCTTAGTATATGTTGGAAATCATGAGCAGGAGATTGGTTATGTAGCAGTAATTCTACTGTTTTCATCATTTGTTCTAAATTAGTCACCAACATATTCATTCTCGTAGGAAGGATCAATTTTCATTTCAGGTATATAAAACAAAGAGGCCATATACAGCCTATCAGTAACGTTCCTGGTGATATTAGCTGCATATTGCATTGCTTCAATACCTAAATCTCTATCTATAGGACTAGTCCCACTTAGTACCTTATCTCTACCTCTAAAAACCCTTGAAATAAAAACATTCCAGACAAGTCCACTTATAGATAGCATTACTATTGGAAAGACAGCGGTTAAAGTAATCGACGTTAGACGTTAGTAATCGTGATATTAATTCAACATAAGCCGACTTTGAATAGCAATAGGTATGAGCTCAATGTCTTCATTTATAATTAGAAAACGAGAGAAATACTGGAATCTCTTGATCCCGCTTTGAACTGCTCCAGTCCGGGTCACTAAATATTTAAATACTATTAATTAGCATACTATTAATTAGTAAAGATATGCAAATGTACGATTTTGAAAATAGTATAGGTTTTATAGTTAACCGATCAGCAAAGATGTTTGTCAAGGCTCTTGATACCGAATTACGTGAAAGAGTAGGCGTCACCTTTGGTCAATGGAAGGTAATTGTGATGCTCGTTAATGAAAATGGTTCAACTCAGAAAGAGATTGCCGACAGATTAGGACTGGAAGGTCCTACTCTTATTCCAATTATCGATAAAATGGAAGAGGAAAGGTTAGTAGTACGGAAAGTAGACCCAGATGATAGACGAAATAATAGAATTTATCGTACGGAAAAGGCAGACGAATTATGGGATAGGATGATCGAATGCGCGCTAAAAATAAGAGAGGTTTCTCTAAGAGGAATACCTAAGCAGGATATCAATGTCATGAGAAAGGTTTTAGAAAAGATATCACAAAACCTTAGAATGGAGTTCGACGTTGGTGGCACTGTAGTGGATTCAATAGCCAATACCGCAACTACGACGGCTGCGACAACAACTACTGTAAGAAAAAAGAAAAGTTAAGAGGTTGTTAAAATGAAGCCATCATCGCACAGAAATACAAATAATACTAATGATAATAAGTATAATCTACATACTTCTTACTCTAATTCTGTAAGAATCCCTGCCTCTGCTTGGAAAGTGCTTGCTATACTAAGCTGCATTGCAACTATGGTAATGTATGCGGAAACTATGTTGATACCTGCTATTCCAGATCTTATCAAAGACTTCCATGTATCATATAGCATGTCTTCTTGGATCCTTACGGCGTATCTTGTATCAGGTGCTGTTATGACTCCAATAGCCGGTAAGTTATCTGATATCTATGGAAGAAAGAAAATTCTGTTGAGCATAATGATAATTTATGCTGTGGGAGTTTCTTTATCAGGCGTTGCCACAAACATATACTTTATGCTAATGGCTAGAGCAATCCAAGGGATAGGAATGTCGATGTTTCCAATTGCCTTTGGTATTGTAAGAGATGTATTTCCAAGAGAAAAAATTTCCATTGGCCAGGGAGTAATCACCTCCATGTTTGCATCTGGTGCGGTGATAGGATTGGCGGTGGGAGGAGTTATAATTCAAAATTATGGTTGGAGAACTACGTTCTTTACAATAATACCAATCGCAATTGCTCTTCTTTTGATAATAAGACGACTTATTAATGTAAATGAGGGGGATCAGCAACAACAATCTCAAAGACAAAAAGAAACAAAAGTTGTAGAAGATAAGAGTATCGGACAAACAAAAGAGAAGACTGAGAATCTCAGCGATAAAAAATCAGCAAATCGAATTGACATAAAAGGTGCAATAACATTAGCTGCTACAGTTACTTCATTTCTATTAGTATTGACATTCATAGAAACAGCTGGCAACAATACCCAAGTTATGGTACCTTTTCTTACTCTAGGAATTGTTTCATGCGTATTATTTGTATTCGTCGAAAGACGAGCTAAGTATCCATTGGTAGACTTTAAACTGATGCTCAACAAGTCAATACTTCCTGCAAACTTGATTATAATGTTGGTTGGATTGTCTATGTTCATGGTTTTTCAGACAATACCAATCTTAGTAAGAAACCCTGGGCCAATTGGATTTGGCGAAGATGCTATCAGTACTGGAAGGGTACAACTGCCATTTGCCATAATACTTCTGGTTTTTGGTCCAACTTCGGGTTTTATAGTGTCAAAGTTAGGCTCATTAAAGCCAATAATATTTGGTGCTTTTATAACTAGTGCGGCTTTCATAGGTTTACTTCTATTCCATTCAACCGAATTACTAGTTTCAACAAATCTTGCATTACTATCGGCCGGCTTATCATTGACTAGCGTCGGAGCCATGAATGTAATCATTTTGTCTACACCGAGGCAATTTACAGGAATATCCTTGGGAATGAGCAGTCTCATGAGAATCATTGGCGCTGCAATAGGTCCAGCGCTTGCAGGAATGTATATGCAGACAAATCAATCATTATTAAATATCCATGGAATAGCACAATATTTTCCGTCGTCAGCTTCATTTAACCTAATATTCCTATCTGCTGTGGGATTCTCAATTGTTTCAATAGCGTTAGCAATAATATTAAGGCAAAGAGTAATGAAAATGGCTATACCAAATCTGGCTTAGAATAAATCCTACAACCGAACCCAGAGCGATGTGAATCAAATTTGACTCAATATTGAGGCCCAAAGGTAATGTAGACAAAATGATTCAAGGTGAAATATTACAGAATCGTTGGTCCGGGTTCGGTGGATAGGTAGAGCTTTTCCCACGGGCATGCCTATCGCGTAAATGTTAGATTTGATTGACTTGAACATATTTGATTATCGTTCTGCGATTATTACAATGGTTCTCAGCGTTGTTGCCAAGAAAGGTTTATGAGCATAATTAAAAATGAAAGTCATTTCCACACGCCGAGCACTTGAAAATCAAAAGGGGTTAGTAACAGTACTACTCCTCCTATCTCATCATCAAATGGTCAAATATTTCCAAGAACCTTCTTGCTTGATCCTTTGTTATTGGTTTTTGCAAAACAATCGGTTAAACATGCTAATAATCCTATTGTACAAGCTTCATTAAATCAACTGATTCACAAAAGGATAAAACACCTTTCATTCTTCCTTTTCCTTAATAATATCACATCGTACAGAATCCTGGAACAGGTCTGAATTCAGACCTTAGAGATTTCTATTAATAGTTAGATATATAGAGTTTTTCTAGCTTATAGTCATATAATAGTTGAATATTCTTAGTGACAATACATTGTAATTTTTATGATCAACAAACTACTTGCAGGAATAGCATTAGTTCTAGTAGTAGTGGCTGTCGGATTAGAAACAATATTGTCGGAGGCAAATGATGCATACGGACAGTGGATGTCACCAGCAGATCTAAACGAGATGCATCAAAATATGCATCATAGTGTTGCTGGGTTTACGGCAGAAGGTAATAATCAAACAACAATAACAAAAATACTCATAAATAAACCATAATACTGCTTAGCTGCCCTGTTAATTTAGCGATAAAGCTATAGCTGCGAACATTCTCTCATATCCTATGAACATATTTTAACCTAAGAGAAAATCAACAGAGGTAATACTGTACGCATTATACTTATATTTTCTAGGCCTGAGTTTCAGAAGTACCTCTAAGGCGGTTCAACCATCTGGAGAACAAGGAACGAGTCATGTTGCAATATGGAAATGGGTCCATAGATTCAGTCCTAAACGTCTTTACCATTGTAAAAGGGTATCTGCTTTTCTAATTGATGAACCATGTTGCAGATTGGTTGTAGTAATGAAGCATGGCTATGGGTGCTGTGGAACCAGTTCATAAGCAAATTCTTGGTGTTCACATCTCAAGACATAGGAATATGATAGTCGTTTGACTATAAACAATTTAATCGCTAAAATCAAAAATGCCATGCTGGATCCATATGACATCATAAATCGATACGCCGCCTACTTGCGAAATTGCAATATTAATACATCCACACTAACGCAGCGTGTTGTAACGGTAAAGAATTTTCTTGAATATTGCGATGTCGATATAAGTCCAAGAAAATTCAAATTAAAAGTAAAACTCCTTGAAACGGTTAGAAAGAACAAAGAAGCCTTGTCAAAAGAAGATATTACTGAAATTCTAAATTCATGTGCCAATATTCGAATAAGAACCTATGTAATGTTACTCGCAGCAAGTGGAATGCGTGCTGTTGAACATTATCTATCCGTACTAAAGATCTGGACCTTGATTCCAACCCTGCTATGCTTTTGTAAGAGGCGAATACACCAAGACTAAGATAGACAGAAGAGTTTTTTTTAACAGAAGAAGTAACTCGACGATTAAAGTCATGGTTAGATTATAAATATCGAACTAGAAGAGTATGCCGTAAGGAAGAGCAAAATGGAAAGGTTATAACAGAATATAGAATACCGAATAGAAAAATGACTTGGTGTTTGCAGTTTATCAAGATAAAAAAACACCAAATCCTGCTTATCTATATCAAGAGTTGGTCAGATCTTTTGCAAAGACATTAGATCGCATGGGTATAGGCATTAGGGAAGATGGTAATGAGAAGCGTAGACAGATTACACTTCACTCTTTTAGACGGTTTGTGAAAACTACTATATCTGATCTTGGGTATTCTGATTTTTCCGAAGGATTCATAGGTCATTCTGGTTCCACATACTGGACAAAGAAAGATTTGGAGAAAGCAGAGATATTTCGCAAAGTAGAGCCATATTTGACATTTCTAAACATCGTTCAGCTAGAGAGGCAAGGGGCAGACATACAAAGTAAGGTCGGAGAGTTGGAAGAGTTGAATGAGTCATTAAGAAATCGTGACAAAATGAAGGACGATGCCATTGTACAATTATCGGATCAACTTATGGCTTTGACAACAAGAATGCAGGAGATTGAACGAAGACAACAGCTTTAATATTGTAATGCTCGGCATATATTCAAGAAATCGATACCCAAGGTGTTACTGCAGACAATGTGTACAAAATGTGGGGGCCAAGGGAGTGTGAATCAAATTTGACGTAATTTTGCGGCTCTAGCCTGTATTTTGAGGTACTGAAGATAGGTAATAAAGAGAATAAAAGCAAATGATACCTACTAATGCAAAATCTTTGCGTTCCGTTCATTGTGCTCCTTATCCTCTGCTATCATCTGTTTCCATCTGTTACCAGGATATTTTAGTTTGGGTTCAGAATAGGGAAGTAATATGCGCTAAAATCGATGTTGAATTTCTTTTGATATCGATAATCAAGCCATCCTACATGGTTGGACGAGCATTACTCGAACGCTGTTGCAAGTAACCGACCAGTCAAACTCACCATTACCAGTTGACTTAACATCAATTGACTAGTTCGCCTTTGAATCCACAATACCATTGACTGAATTCAAGTAA
>DATDFS010000294.1:0-5826 GCA_036522495.1 Nitrososphaeraceae archaeon
AAGAATGTGCTCAATGACGAGGAATGGACAGGATGGCTACATTGGATGAAAAATTGCTTTAAGTATGGAACTATAGGTGAACAATGGGAACAAATCCGATCAGAGAGATGGCTCAATCCTGCTTTTGAGAATTTTGTAAACAGAGAAATAATGGGAGCAAACATTTAGAAATGTTTTATACAGACAATAACGCCTACAATGTAGATAAAAAAATCGATTATTCTACTATTAGATCGATAGTAATGCGATCTCTTGAAAAAGTAGTCAGAGAAGAGTTAAATCGACATAATTCGCATAGAAGAGTCAACCTGAATAAAATGGAGGAAGAATGGAAAGAAGAAGATGTGGTTGTTATTGCCTGTACCAATCACCTGTTTGATAATGACACTATACTATCTCCATCATTATTGAAACTAAGAATAAGAAATACAACGGAATATCTAAACTGGCGCATTGCCATCTTAAGGAGGGACAATTTCAGATGCCAGATATGTTCTGCAAGTATCAAAGACAACAAGTCTGTCAGACTTGAGGTGCATCATGCCAAAACATTCGATGATATCTGCAAGGAGAACAATATAACAACTGTGAAAGGAGCTTTAGCATGTAAGGAGATATGGAGTTTGGATAACGGAATATCTTTGTGTCATGGATGTCATAAGAATATAGAAAGGATAAGAACTGAACTGAAAAATATGTTTGTTATTTGACTGATACCAGAGAATTGAGATTATGTCTCCACTGCTGCTGCCTTCATCAATGACCACGCCACTAAAAGAAGGAGCAGGAGAAGGATATCCTGAAGACCCTGAAGGGTCTGAAGGCTCTACAGCAGAGGGCTGATTCTATTAATAATATGACTGCTGAAAACGATGATAAAATTACGAATTCAGATGAATATGATGCTCAGAATGAGCAGAACTTCACGCATTTTGATGCTAATTGCACACAAAAAGAAGTGACATTAAATTTTCACATGGTGTGAGTCATTTTTTGTCGTTATTGTTATAGTAACATAAGTCAATTGTCATACCTAATGTCGTCATACCATCTCCCAAATGTTTTGTCCAGATATTCTGATACCGCAGTCTTTTGCTCTTCTATGTTATCATAGAATCTGTTTGCACATATGTTTGATTTTATCTGTTGGTTTACTTTCCTCTCATTTGGATTTAGATGCGGTGCCTTTTTTGGTAGATAGATTATGGTCAGCCATTTCACCTTCTGTGCATTGATATAATTTGGTACAGTCTGGCTTGCGTGGTATGAAGCATTATCCCATATCAGTATCAGTCTTTTCCAACCAGTTTTCTTTATCTGTATCTTGAGATTCTCCAGGTGTTTGATAGTATTGATGGAATTCATTTCATCATAAAAATCATGTGTCATCAGTTTCTCTTCAGGCCATATCATAGATATGTATGCAGAGAATTTCCTTCTACTACCGTTATGTTCTATCTTTTGCTGCTCACCTTCAAAACTCAATGACTTACGTATACAAGGTTTTTGTGTTATGATAGTTTCATCTTCAAATGCTGCTGCAACTCTCTTTTTTTCAAAGCTGTTGCTACATGCTTGTAGTTTTCCACTAGTTCTTTTCCTTCTTCATAATCCTCTCCATGTAGCAGTTCCAGTTTTAGTCTTTTGCATCGAATTCCTAAGTCTTTAGTAATACGCTGTAGATGCTTGAACTGATTGGAATACCAAGCTCATTAGTAAGACACTTTGCCAACGACCTTAGACTCCAAGTATTCCTAAGATAACCAAACAGATGAGGATCATTGAATAATGCCGAAAGGATAATCGCTTTATCTTCGTCTGTTATGCCTGATTTTGATCCACCAGGTTTCTTCATCTTTACTCCATCTATACCACTTTGGATATAGGCAGCAATCCATCTCTGTACAGACCTGGTACCTACTCCGTGTTCATTTGCTATATCCTCAAAAGTTCTACCTTCAGCCTTTTGTAGTATAGCCAGTAACCTTCGATATTCCTTTTGTTGTTAGTGTTGCTCATAAATGCTTTTAATTTATTCTTCTGTACTATGGTAAGTATGGGTAGCCGGTTGATGAGGTCATATTCATGTTCTGACAACCCAACAACTTCATTATAGCTGGACCATTAGATGACGTAGCATTCACATCGCCACAAGTCAACGATTCACCTATAGAAGTGTAATTCAGGCCTCCAGAAGATGAGAATAATGATCCATTGATGATGCTACTTGTATCAAGAGCTGCTGCTGTGCCAGGGAGACATTTTACTTGTTTTATATCGGCTCGGATTGGATTCGTTATTAGGTCTTCACAAGTCAATAACTTTCCTATGGCTGTGTATGTAGATAGAGGTAAGTGTCGTCTATCTTCTTGTGACATATTAGGCAGATTTGTTAACGTTATAAAGATAAGAGCGATTCCCACTATAATAGTAAGGACATTTCTCTTTTTCATGTTTATTAAACGATATATTCAATTGCAGAGTTATATTTCAAGTCTTTGTCTATTGCATTAATCTGTTGCATTAGTCATGTTGTTGTTCCTAACAGAGATTATGTTACCCGCAGTATTGTTCATTGCACTACCAGCGGACTTTGTTGCAGCGCCGCCAGCAGACGTCATGTTACCAGCAGCTTTAATCATTGCGGTATCCGCAGTTTTATTCACGACCTTTTTTAGATTCCGTTAAAGCAAATCCATTGTCATAAAATGGCCGAACCATTGTCATTATTGTCAAACTTTCAAAAGATACTCAATGATAGAATCGAAGAGCTTAGAGGTAGAATACATGAAGCACATAATCCTATCTACAATGAGAGTTTAATGATTGAAATAGAGACGCTGCAATGGGTTTTATCTCAGGTAGATAGGTCAAAGCAGTAAAGTCCTTTTTTACATACGCTAAACAGTGGCAACCACCATCATAGCAGTTTTTAAAGTCAATACAGGCAAAGCTTAGGACTTCAATCTATGCATCTTCTATGACTGCTAAGTCCCAAGGATGCTGTGAAAGATATTCTTTAGGCCATTGCATGCCATCAAGCATTTTCCATGAACTACCTGAATCAGGAGAGCAGAATATTCCACGGTTGTTGGCAGCATAGAATGTACCTGCAATCCTTGGATTTGCTGCAAGAACAGAAATTAGCGTTCCAGTTGGTTTTGGAAGGCCATCTGACGCTAGCTTCCATTCTTCTTTATCATTACTGTTATTATCATCAGTATCTTTAACAGGAGATGATGATGTTTTTCTATAGACTACTGATTCAGCATCTTCAAGAGAGTAGGCTTTAGCGGGCCATTGGGATGCAGATACAATAACAGTTTGAGGGTTACCTGAATCAACTGCAAGACTAAAGAGGTAATCATAGTCACTAAATCCTGCTACTAACCTTTTCCAGTTTTGTCCATAATCATAGCTTTCAAAATATCCATCACCAGCAGCTGAGTATAGACGTCCTGGTACCTTTTTGTGAGTAGCTAGAGTATGAGTATCATATGGCCCTCCTTGTACTCTATCTATCCAGGTTCTGCCACCGTCGTGACTCTGGACTAGCGCTCCTGCTTCTATAGCAGCATACACATACCCAGGCTTGGTTTTATCTGATTCTATCCAGCGTACATGGGAAGTCCAAGGTCTTGGAGGAAAGCTCCATGATGAAGACGACTTTAGATCATTAAGAGAGTTCATTCTATTCCAAGTCTCACCCTCATCATCAGATCTATAAAAGGCGCTAGGTTCAGTTCCCGCATATACTGTATTGAATCCGTTGTTGTCATTTTTTCCTCCTCCTCCTCTTTCTAGACTACTTACTGAAACTGACATCACGTCAGAACTAGACATTGTATCCTTTCCAATGCTATCCCAGCTTTGCCCACTATCATCTGTCTTCCATAGTCCTCCACCCAATGTCCCGCAGTACGCATGATTTGGATTGTTAGGATCAAACGTTACACATTGTGGATGAGTTCCTTTCAAAGATTCACGTACTTTCTTCCAACCAGTCTTTGAAGATTCAATCATTATGACTGAGTCTTCCATCGCTATCATAAGCTTAGTCGACATATTGATCAGGTAAGTAGAGAAGCGGCATCTTGGCTATTAAACACACCAGCTGTTATATGCATGTAGGTTAAATCTCCAGTTCAAAGTATTAGCAATGAGCGAGTCTGGAATAAAGTCTACAACTCTGTTCATCTATTGTGCTATTTACAACGTTATGGCATGACGATGATGGCGTATTATTATTATAATTATAATTTAGTGTTTTGTAATTGTTGTGGTGACTTCCAGCGATTTGCCCATTTTCCCAATTTATTCATGATAGCCTCTAATTCCCTTGCTTGTGGTGTAATACTGTATTCTACTTTTGTAGGTATTTCAGGATAAATTTTTTTAGAGATAAGACCTTCGCGTTCGAGCTCTAATAATCTTTCTGATAAAACAGTACTACTTATTCCTGATAGAGATCTTTTCAATTCATTGAAGCGAATAGCTTCTTTATTACAAAGATTCTTTAGGATTAATAATGACCATCGTCTTCCAAGAACTTCCCAAATATTGGCTATCTCATATCCTTCTTGAGTTTGTTGTTCTTCTACTCTTTTAGGTTGCTTCATGATACCTTCACATAGTTCTCACCGATTTCACCCACTTCACGAAGTGCAGGCGCGACGCGGATACCTATTAATTTAGTAGATAGCATGAGTTTTTCATGAGATAATGACGCAGGGTTCATCATAAATGTAATTCTAGAGATCCCGCCTAGCGCTTTGCTGTGCCTAATTATCTTCTCTGCTACTTCATCTGGATTCCCTACAAGAAGTGCGCCTTGTGGACCTCTCTGTGCATCAAAACTCGCACGAGTCATCTTAGGCCATCCACGCTCCTTGCCAATATCAGTCATAGTATGTGCATAGCCTGGAAAGAAGTCATCGACTGCCTCTTGCGTGCTCTCTGCGACATAGCCCAGGGAATGTACCCCCACTTTTAATTGCTCAGCTGAATAGCCAGCCTCCTTTCCAGCCTGCCTATAGAGATCTACAAGTGGCTTGAATCTGTGTGTTTCGCCACCTATGATCGCCACCATCAATGGGAGTCCAAGTAAACCAGCACGGACAAACGATTCTGGCGTTCCGCCAACGCCTATCCATATTGGCAAAGGATTTTGCAAGGGTCTTGGATATACTCCCTGGCCATCCAGTCTAGGACGATATTTGCCAGACCAGTATACATGCTCATTGTCACGAATCTTAAGAAGCAAATCTAGCTTCTCTGCGAAAAGTGAATCATAGTCTTCCAAATGTAATCCAAAGAGAGGAAATGCTTCGACGAACGAGCCGCGGCCAACAACCATCTCAGTCCTACCTTGTGACAAAAGATCCAAGGTTGCAAACTCTTGAAACACTCTCACAGGGTCGGCTGCACTTAATACTGTTACAGCGCTGGTAAGACGTATCCGTTTTGTTCTCGAAGCTGCAGCAGCTAGAATGATAGCAGGAGCTGAATCGAGGAATTCCCTGCGGTGATGTTCGCCAACACCAAACACATCCAACCCGATTTTATCAGCATATTCAATTTGTTCAACTAATCTTTGCAAACGCTCAGATGGGCTGGTCGAAACGCCAGCGTTATCCCAAGCTGCAAAGCTATCAATTCCTATTTGCATATAATATTCATTAGGTAAGCATGTTATTTAACTACAGTAGTGATTTACAACTTAGTAGATATCAACTACCGTACTTAGTAAGGAGAAAATTACTACATATAAATAAATTGCTAGTCTTGATTAGAAGAGTATAGTACTATATAGGTTAGTGGGATTAG
>DATDFS010000295.1:0-2489 GCA_036522495.1 Nitrososphaeraceae archaeon
GTAGTAAATATACTTTGAAGGAGTTCTGCTTCTTTTGAATATGACCATTTAAAGAAGTAGGGCGTCTTAAGCTGTAGATTTATCGTTAACTGAACAGAGCCGTTTGATCTATGTTTATAGCCAATTAAACATATGGGATAGACAGGAGTACAGAGAACATTTGTCAGATGATGAATATCGGAAATTATCACAACAAGAAATTGAACTTGAAGTTGGCAAGATTCACGGATGGAAAGTAGTTGATGGCAAATTAAAAAGGACTTTTGAATTTGAAAACTTTGTTCAGGCGTTTGGTTTTATGACGCAGGTAGCAATAGAAGCTGAAAAGATCAACCACCATCCGGAATGGTTTAATGTTTACAATAGGCTTGAGATTAATCTCGTAACACACGATGTTAACGGAATAAGCAATTATGACATTAAATTGGCAGGGACTATTAACCATCTTTACGATAAGGAATACGATTGAGCTGTCAGAGAATACAGCGCTAGCAATTATGATGGATCTAAACTTCTGTAAGTTAAAACGCAGTCAATTAGATATGATGGTTAACCTATAAAACTGATTGAGGTGTAAAACCATTAGACACTAAGCCACCTAGATGTAACTTGCATTCTTATTATTCTTCTTCTTCTGGCTTAAAACTTCAACATGAAGGCACATATCGGATTATTCAATGGAACACCTACACAGAACTGAATGTAGACTGAGGGTATGTGCCGCAATCCACAAGAATATCAACATACGACAATAGGGCCTTAGATTCTGCTTTTCTGCGTAATATCTAGAATATAGTAGAGAAAGGACTGATGGTATGAGTACGCGTTATATAAAGTAAAAATGCATGCACGTGTTCCATTGGAAGCGCTAGGATTTCATCATATGCAAGCAGCATAATAATAAGATTTGAACACTTCATTGTCGCTTTGGTATCTTGTTGAAAAGTTTTTCCAGCAATACGAGAATTTGTGCCGTTTGCGACGGTAAAATAGCTGAAGATAGTGAAAGTTTATGCAATAGTTGCAAGGAGAAATACAACATCGGCGGATATGATCTTAGCAAAGAAGGCTGTGGCTGCGATAACTAGATATAAAAAATAATATGATTCTTTTATTGGTCATATTTTAGCGAAGGAGAGGAGACAAGAACCCGGCGTTTGACTCCAAATCCAAGGATTATTCGATACTCCCCAAGGATAAATTAAGAAAGAATTTAAGAATCTTAATTCCGGTTCGACTTAATATTTCATTATTTTACTTCTATTCCCTTCCGATGGTTGTACCATTTCCTGCATTGTCTATTTTGTCTTTGAATACGACTACTATATTATTAACAATGCCAAGTTTGCCGCTTGGGTTTGCATGGAAAAATGCAGCACCATTGTCTCTTGTTGTTCCATCAGCACCAGTACGTCCTATTGAGTAGAAGGTGTAATTTCCCTTTTCTCCATTACTTGCGGTTATAACTGCATGTCCACTAAGGTCCACGGCCCCGTTGCTCCTAGGAATAAGCAAGACAGTTCCAATGGCTGAAAAGTTCACACATTTTACTACTCCGGTGCCTGAATAAGTTACTTGTAATCCGTGAGTACCATTGATAACAACCGCTTTTGGAGGCGTACTTTTATCATTTTCTGTAAATACCGGGTTTAAAGTTATAGTTAGGGATGCATTAGTTTCTGGTGTTGCATTGATGGTGTTAGGACTTTGTGCCATTGCTTTTTGAATATTATTAGGGCCAATAGCTAAAATAACTGCGGCTGTCATAATTGTAGTCACCAGCAATATCTTGTAGTTGTTCATTAGCAGATCAAAGGATCCCTTTTTTTGCTGCTACCAAATGAAATTTCCTTGTTACTATTGATACAGTCATTTTCCTTCCCAACCGTCCTTATAGATTTTCTGACAATAATAAAATACAGAAAAAAGGATATAAATAATATTTTAGGCTCACTTAGGGATTAGGTTCGTGGGATCCGTCTTTAGACTTGTCTGTGCTTCATCGCGTTAGGTAAAAAGAGATATTATGATGTTAAACCCATAACATCGTTCTATTTTTGGCCTAGAATATTTGAATATAGATGAGTGATACCTGCAATGTCAGGTCAAATGAAAGTCATATATCTTTTCAGCAAGGTTCTTTTCTATGATGTAAGAAAAAAATTATGAGCTGAGGAATAGTCGAACCAATAATAAATCAGATTGTGGTAGATAGGAAAATCAAGCAACCAATCAACGGCCCAAAACATCATAGATGCGGCAAAGGCAAAGACTAGCTTTTTTAGCATTTCATTTTTTAGTCTTTCACTGACGAGCCAAGATGCCTTGTTTCGATTATCTGCCGCATGACTTGCTGACGTTTTTGCGCTTCCTGTTTTATGATTTTTATATATGCTTCCTTGTCATATTTGAGCCAACCCGGTTTCTCTGGATCTGGAACATAGCCTCTACCAATGTATTGATTTTGCGAGCTCAGCGGTCTTATTACT
>DATDFS010000296.1:0-11154 GCA_036522495.1 Nitrososphaeraceae archaeon
TTGGCTGTACGGAAACGACATCTTCGAATTTTGTTTATAGTTGCCTTAACCATAGGAACTCTAGGCATTATACTCTCTGCATTCTTGGCATCGTTTGCCTTTATGATATTTTCGTTGCCGAATTTGAGCTTAGCCATATTCTTTGGTTACAAATATTATACGTACGATAAGAAAATGCAGCAGTACGAAGAACGAAGAAGAAGCGGTAGAAAAAGACATTAGTGAACAAGCATTATAAAGATTACAATCGCTACAAGGCCTGCGAATAAAATCATCGTCGCTTTCCACATTCCAACGCTCGCACTTTCACTAATGTCCCACATACCGCCACCAAGTCCTCCCTGCCTATATTTTCTCCTGATTTCTGCATAGCTGTATATCCTATCAAAGTCAGCAGGCGGAGTCCACTGATGTCGTACCGGGGTGTAATCATAATAGCCGAATTGGGTGTTGCTGTCATAGGTTTTTCTTGCCTGCACGTCAGAAAGAACTTCATAAGCCTCAACGATCTGCATGAATTTTTGCTTTGCTTCTTCAGAATTTCTATTTCTGTCAGGATGATATTTTAATGCCAGAGTTCGAAAGGATCGTTTTATTTCTGTCTGAGAGGCAGTATTACTCACTCCTAGGACTTCGTAGTGGTCAGTCACTTGTATTATGATAGATTAACCCTGTAAATAATCATTTTTATCGACAATATACATAAAAAGCAGTTTGGCAACTACTCTAATGTTTGGACGATGTCTATTTAGTAGGACTTTACATTGCAATGGTAGGACCATCTTTATTGTTAGCCAAGGAGACAAGGACACGACTCTTGAATTTAAAAAGCGGAGTTAAAGCACTCCTTTTCCTGCCTTTAACGGTGGGTGTGCTAGTGATCTACGTTTTTTTTGGGAAGGATCTGGTATCTCAAATTCCCTTGTTGAATCTCTCATGGCTTGGATATAATATTGCCCTTGGGCCATTTGGTGACAAGGGGGCGGTTGGTATATTGCCATTCTTACCAATGTTAGTATACGTGCTAATACATGTCAACTATTTTGAGGAATTCTACTTTAGAAAAAACGTAAAGCGGGTTATTATATGGGCCTTCCTGCATATCGCAATGGGTGTAGCAGTACATGTTGCGCTTGTATTGCTTCCAATCGGATTTTTCTATCGGCATATCTATAACAAATACAGCGTCAACCATTCATATACCCTGCATCTGGCGACAAATTTAGTACTAATTGGAATTTCACTAAGTTCGTATTTCCTGCTGCCATCTGGCTCCTAATTCTATTCATTCAGAATGTTATCTTGTCATTAGTAACCAGTGTTATTAAATTATATCTATTTACGCGTCGTAAATAGTGAATCTATGACCTGATTACTACTATTACTGCTATTACTATTACTACTAATCCTATCCTTGATAGAATGTCATACAAACATAAACCTCACGATTCGTACGATAACAATAATGATAATCATTACTGCCATCATTTAAAGGCATGAGCAGCGAATATTTCACAAAAGTTACAGGAGATAAGCAAACTATGCGTAGAGTGGCAGAACCGCCTTGATTTACTGGGTTTCACCTCCTGTTGCAATCGGTTAAAAATGCTTGCAGATCACATCATAACCCTGATCGGCTGGAAGATGGATGGAAGGTCGTATTAAAAGCAATCCAAGAAAAATGGCATTCGTAGCAATAAATGCATCTTTTTTACTGATTGGAATCTGTCCTAGATTAATCGTTTGGATCAAAGATAACCAGCCTGGAGGTCGATTTAATCTGTTAAAACAAATGATCTCTTTGTGGATTGCTTTTCTTAGTAACATTTCCCATCGAGCGCAGGTCGGAGTTCCTTCCCCAGCATCACAAATGTTTTCCATTTCAAATATATGATGGTTTTTTTTCTTTGGATTCGCAATCAATCAGCATCTATCTAATGGAAACCGTAGCAGTTAGCATAGCTCCTATCCTCTTTCTTTCATCAACTTGAAATAACCTAGATGCTTTTCACAGAAAGTCGGATTTTCTATTTGGCAGTGTATCAAATCCTCCTGCCAGTGAGCGTTGAAAAGCCTGCAATCCTTATCGTCGCAAAAGGGATTCCCGTCAGTTAAAAAGAAAAAGAGGGCCTGAAGAACAAGTCCTGTTGCTATAGAGCCGACTCGAGGATCTTCATAGTCAATGTATCTTCCCGCAAATTCCTTTTTCAAATCATTTTCACGCCCTTCTTCCCCACGTTCATGCGAAGTGAAGGCATCAAGTTGCATGTGCCTTATATAGAAGCCTCTGGGCTTGGCGGGAGCCTCCACTATTCCTGTAGTGGAGATAATCGACGGAGTTCCACAAATAATGGCCCTGCCGTGGTAACGCCAATCATCTTCACTGAACGTGCAAGTTAATCTGCTATCAAATATGATATGTACGTCATCAACAGAATTTTCACTCCTGGGGATGAAAGTTCCGAGTAGTCTTTGCATCATGAAACCGTCATATAATATCGAATCTGTTTTTTGGAACCCCTGATTTTTATTTGCATTTGTGATCAGGTCTTTTTCATAGGCTATGCTGTCGGTGCTTGGACGTTTGAATCTTCTCGTCTCCGCCTGATTACCATTGATTGGCTGTTTCAATTCAGATATTCTTATTGATGCAATACTCTCCGCTATTACGGCAAGATACGCCGGGTCAAGGGTATATTGCAAAAAAGGAGGTCTGACGTCTATTGATATTATTGTATTATAGTTTGAAAAAATGGCCCTGATTTCATCAGCCACTCTATACAGGTCCAACGTTTTCGTTAGAGGATCTGAATAGAGGTGAATACCTTGAAATCTCAACATTTTAGAGAAATCATATGATTGAATAAAATAAAATAAGGGCGACCATTATCTTACCGTCATAATCTTTTTTAATATTTCAGGCTATCTTACGTGGACTGGCATTTCCTTAAGTTTGCCTATCGCTATTTCTGCAGCTTTCTTGCCGGATAACAACATGGAGCCGAATGTCGGCCCCATTCTAGGCAGTCCGTGTGTTTCAGTTACGGACATTCCGGTTGCTATCAAGCCAGGGAACACTTCTCCCGTATGGTTGACTACCTCATCTTCGCTACCTTCGACCCACAACGGATCCATACCTTTCCATTTTACGTAACCGCGATCCATTAGTCTCTTTACAGCAACAGAATCATGGCCTGACGCATCAATCACGATCTTGCTTTCCAATGCTACTGGATCGACACATGTGATATTCCTAGGCAAAGCAGAAACAGGCATCCAATTAATAACCACACCGCTTACGCGCTTATTCTTTAATACCAGGTCGTCGAATTTTGTCAACTGCAAGAACCTTACACCCGCGTCACACGTGGCAGCAATCAGTTTCGAACAAGCATGGGGTCCCCATGTAGCGTAAAGCCCTTCTCTGGTTTTGCGGTAAGGCACTCCTAACTCATCCCATATCTTCTGGGCTGGCGCTCTGACAGTTACTGGATTCATCATGTAGCCTCCCACCCAATACCCGCCGCCAATATAATTATTCTGTTCTACGATGAGTGTCCTTACGCCCATATTTGCTAGATCTCTGCCGGCCGTTAATCCCGCAGGACCTGAACCAATGATTATCACATCAGAATCCGTGTACTCCGCCATTGTTTCGTTAAACATTGTCGCGATAGTCCTAGTAATCTCCTTCTCACTTACATCAGCAAAAATTTTTGCCATAGACACTATAGTCTCTCTCTTTTTTGTGATATTAATATATCTGGGTCTATCTATCTATTTATCTATCCAGGCTTAAACTTCATGTACCGTATACTATAAGCTTCAACTCTATATTCCAGAAAATCTCTACTAACAAAAATTAAGACAAGATATAAATCCATACATCTGTATGTCCTAGAGTTACTAACGTCCTCCCTTCCTTTCCTCCCTTCTTTTACGTAGCAAGAAGAAAAGTATTACGAGAATAATTCCAATAAGAATATAGTTTACTGGAGGACTGATCGTCTTTGTAATTAACCCGATACCAGGAATAACATACAACACCTTTCCGATATAATTATTTACTCTAACTGGATTGTCGACACCTGGTATTGATGCATCATTGGCATCGCCTTTTGTTGTGATAATTCTTTCTCCATGAAAACCGGTCTGAATATCGGCGACCCTGTGTACTATGACTTCGCGTTGCCCTGTGTCTTCAATTATTCCAGGAGACCTGAAGACGATGATATCGCCAATTTTCAAATCATTAAATGAGGCTGGAGAATTAGAACCCATAGTAGCATGCTGAACGATCAATAAGTCTCCGACTTTAAGAACGGGTACCATACTCTCGCTGGCAACCACATAAAACGGATTATTTACGCCAAGAACTAATCTAATGCCTAGCCAAATGACTGCAACACCTACAATAACAATTATAACGTATTTGAGTTCGGCCGGAACCTTCGAACTTCGCTTTTCCTTGTCTAACAATTTTATACCCTAACCATCTCTCTTATTATATATAATCCATTAATTTATAGAACAATAGTGCTTGTTTCTGTTTGATGGGAGTGTGCTAGCGGCAAGATTTGATGAATTACTGGAGCTGGCGACCGACATGAAAATCCCCAGGTTGGTTCCCAAGTAAAATAACAACTGTAAACATAAGCCGATAAATTGACATGCAAGCATTATCGAACATGTTCTTGATTCAAATGAATATTATTGTTATTTGCAATCTAAGAAACAGGCTTGGTAGATATTATGATCATGCTTCTGATATAGTTTCAGGATTGGTAAACTTCAGAATAATGATGATGATGATGCGAACTAATAATAATAGGACGTTACTCTAAAAGCAGACAGATCAAGATTTACCATCGTAAAGAGATTTTCTTTTACAATTACGCAATACATCTAATGTACACATCACAAGATATTTTCTAATCTTTCGCTTGTTTTGTTACTGGCCCACTCCTTACCTTGGCATCGATGTCTGAAAGCAATTTACTTAGATCGGGTTTATGTGAATTAAGATATTCTTGACCCTTGTCCTTTAACCTAATTTGAAACAGTCTCAGATCTCGATGCTCGTCAAAGAATTGCTCAATCATTGCACTTCCATGTTTGGCAGGACTGATAAGCTTATCAAAGTTATCAAGAGTTGCGCTTACATCGCCTTTTTCTACAGAATCCTTGGCTCTGTTGACGATCTCGCTAATGTCTCTTAATTGCTGCAAGGGTGCATAGACTTCCTTGCCTTTTCCAAAAAAGCCAGACCGCTTTGCGGTTCCCACTTTTTCAGCGATATCCTTGGTAAGTTCGTAATATTCTTCCTTGCTTGCAAAGGACTTCTTTTCTCTCTTAAGCGTTAAACCTTTCATAGACAGCCGCGTCATCGCATCTTCAACCTCTTCACTACCCATCCCGGTAATCCACACGATTTTACCAACGTAATCATATCCTTGTCTTATTGACTCTAAGACAACCACCTCAATAATTCTCCTAAAGCCTTCCTCGGCTCTAGCATTATCAAAATCTCTATCGCGTACTGCTTTTTTAGCATACGAAATATCTATCTCTATTGAACGTTTTAAGGCTTCCATGCCATCGTCCACTTTGCCAGTCAGAGTAAGATAGCACGCCCTATTGTACCATGACATCGCGTCATTGGGGTTAATATCAATCGCTTTCTCACATGCTCGGATAGCCTGGTCATAATTCCTGATCTTGTAGTACGAGAGGCCCTTCAGGTTCCAGGCTTCTGCATTATTGAGATCAATCTCAAGAGCTTTATCGTAGGATGAAAGCGCAACGGTATACTCACCTAGGTGAAAATGAGCATATCCTTTTTTGATCCATGCATCAACGTAATTGGGATCAATTCTTATAGCTAGGTCAAAGCTGCGGACCGCATCTTCCAGCTTCTCATTCGCCATCTGGTCAATGCCTTTTTTATACAAGTCGTGTTTCTGAATGTCGTCAATGTTGTCGTTGGTGTACTGCTTTTGCGTCGAATTTTCGGAAGGATCATTAGAATCAAACTTGCTCTTGCTCTTCCTTCCCAGGAACCCGCCCATTGAATTTAAATGACCTATTCGCAGATAAATAGATTTGGTCGACTCAATTTGGATAACATTATGACTGTTTTTTCAGCTTGCATGACGCGACTTGTCGTATGCCCTCTTAAGCGAGCAATTCGCCCGATACCAAATCATACTTCTCGATTTGTGAATGTTGTGTCGTTATCTTATGCTCATCAACATCTGAATGGAAAACAAAACTGGATTTGCACTCATGACACAGCCATATTGCGTTAAGATCATCGGGATGCATGGGTAAAAGATAATTTCAATGGCATCGAATATAAACGATCTGAAAGTATCTCATATTAGTTTTATCGGCATGCAGAGCTTTTATTAACTAGATAAAAAACACATTGTAATAATAGTTTTATCTTAGTAATAAATAATAATTATGCAAATATAGTGATATTTTTCCGAATACTGATCTTTGGATTTATTACCAGGTTGAGGTAAACTCAAGCCATATTACCAGTTCATGAGACATAGTTCTTTTAGCAGGATAAGTGGATATATGAATTACTGGTATAATGGATGTAATTCTGCCTGTTTGGCTTTTGCAGAATTGAGCGAGATTATTCAACGAAGCTAGAAAGGAATGAAGCCCAACGTCGCATCTTTTTCCCTGTCATGAGGGGCTTACCTGTTATTATCATAAATAAAGGAGGAACTTAAGCTTAACAAGTCCTTGTTATCTAGGAAATAACAATTCTTCAGCCGCCTTCTTTCAGCCAGTTTAACGACGCATAACTGCACCATCATGATGGACTTTATCAGTGTTTCAGTCAGCGTCATTTGTTCTATTTTATTATTATTATTATTACCACAGCCCAAATAGATACAATTATAACCCATTTTTCTCAGTGTTTCATTAAATTCCTTTTCAGGTGAGTAGAAATCGTATTCTTTATTACCATTCCCAAGTATCACTATCTTATCATCTCTTTTGATGCTAAACATGGGAGAATGACAGAATTCTTCGAAATGATAGGCAAAAGATCTTTGTCCGAAAACTTCGTTCATCTTCAATGCTGCATAGATTGCCACGGGAAACAATATTCCCTCAGCTAAGAATATACAAGAAGCATCCTTTTCGGAAGTAAATGTATCCTCAACTTCATTCCTTGTCTGGCTGTAGATGCTTTTCAAGCGATCAAGACTGTCCATCCTTCCTGCTAGAGATAGACAGCATAGCACGCTAGAGGTGAAACTAATGGTACCAGAAGTCGGGATCCCTGTACTTCTATAATCGAGCTCAATTATTTGATCACAATTTTTGGCAAGTTCGCTTTCCGGTCTTGCAGTAATCGCAGTTGTTGGAACATTCAGTTTTCTTGACATCTTCGCTGCGAGTATGTTTGATCTCGTATTTCCGGAAACCGACACGAAGTAAAGTCTACGTTTCCTTACAATTTTTGGATTGATAACAACTTCCACGGGAGTACAGCATGCTGCTCTATAATCCGAAACGTACTGCGTGATGAGTGCGGCAACGTAAGAATCGCCGGATCCCACCATCAAACATTCGTCTACGTTATCTTGCTTAGGTAGACTCAATTTCGGCAAGTCTTCTACCTGATACCCGATCTCCTTTTCCATTGCACTTATAGAATTCATGTTGATCATAACTATTTGCGCGCATGACTGTACCTATGCATACTAAAACTACCTCGTCAGAATATATGTTGCTTCTACAACCACATCGACAGTGGCAACATGATGCATTTGCAGCAAGATAGTTTCAGTTTACATCATCAGGGGCTGTTGGTTGTTGATGTTGCTCCAGAACCATCTTTTGCTGTAATATTTGCATCCGCTCGTGGGGAAACTTCAGAACACGAGACCATTTCACCATTTGAGGAACAAGAGTTGCTGGTGCATGAGCCGGGAAGAATGGGGCTATTGGGCTCATGTGTGGATGCAGAACAATCACTCACTTGTTTGAAGTCGGCTTGATTCTGGCCATCAAAAAAAATTTTTTCACGAGCTTGAATATGACTAGTAAAAAGGGATCCTACACTCAACCCTAGCGCAATCTGTTCGGAGGCAAATCTTCCAGTTATCAGAGCAACAGCGGCCGTAGCGCTGAGAATACCAAAAATAAAGGTGGATTTTATTATCATTATCCAAGATGTACATTTTTATTTATAACAGAAAAGGAGTGAACGGATAGATACCTTCTGCTAAATTTTTTTAAATACTGATGAGGAGAGACCTTCCAATAGCCACAATACGACAGAAGGATGCGTGCTGTGGTGGATGTTCTATGGCATTCTGTCAATGAGCTTCCAGGTCTTACTTATATGTAGTGCTCCGACTGGTAGTTGAAAATTCTATAATATCTTTGAGAATAACAGGCTTATAGTGTAGTCTTCTTAAAATACATTATGTAAATTTTTAAAGTTTGATAAATATCTTATATATCAAATATGTTGGAATAGGGACGGCAGCTTTTCCGAACAAATTATTAATTGGTCATATGTCTTTCTTACATGTAATTACCACATGTCCACTAGCACGCCCGTTGATAACGATGAATATCATGACAGGTCATCACCCTCGGCAAATATGCCCGTACTCTACGATGTAATTATTATCGGATCAGGTCCCGCGGGATACACAGCTGGCATTTATACCTCACGCGCCAGACTTAAGACGCTCATTATTTCAGGGACCCTTCCTGGGGGTCAGTTAATGACAACAAGCGAGGTAGAGAACTATCCAGGCTTTCCAAATGGAATTTTTGGCCCTGAGCTTATGATGAATATGCGGCAGCAGGCAGAAAGGTTTGGTTCAACCGTTATCGATGATGAAGTCATAAAGGTAAATTTTAAACAAAGACCCTTTATGATCACAACCCATTCGCAAATTTACGAGGCACAATCAGTCTTGATCTGCACTGGGGCATCACCGCGCAAACTAGGTATTCCTGCTGAAGGGCAGTTTGCAGGAAGGGGGGTATCATACTGCGCAACCTGTGATGGCCCGTTTTTCAGAGGTGAGGACATAATCGTAGTGGGCGGTGGAGATACAGCCATTGAAGAGGCTACATTCCTGACAAAGTTCGGAAAATCCGTAAAAATAGTTCACCGGAGGGATTCGTTGCGTGCTAGCAAGATCCTTCAAGATAAGGCATTCGAAAATCCAAAGATCAAATTCTTGTGGAACAGTGTAGTGGCAGACATTAAAGGCGGCAAGAAAATAGCAGATGTTGTTGTCCGAGACATAAATAACGAAAATGAACTGATAATTCCAGCCGGAGGATTATTTGTAGCGATTGGTCACGAACCTAATACTGCCATTTTCAAAGGCCAGCTGGAAACGGACGATAAGGGATATATTCTCTTGAAAAATCAAACCAGGACAAGCGTTGATGGAGTCTTTGCCGCAGGAGATGTGCACGATTATAGGTACAGACAGGCAGTCACAGCAGCTGGCTTTGGATGTATGGCCGCCCTTGACGTGGAGAAATGGCTGACTGAATCAAAACACCAGAAGCAGGAAGAAATCCAAGAAAGAGCCGAGTATGCGCAGGGAAGGTCAAAATAATTAATAATTGTAATTTCGGATTTCGCATGCCTTAAATTCTGCTCTCAGGGATCATTAGAACCAATCTGCTTTGTTGCATAACTTGCTCTTCTGTTAATAGAGTTTGATCTACATTGATTTAGCTTTGATGACGCTTTTATAGTCTTGTGCTCGACTGGCATGAGTATAATGAATAACTGGTTAGACGTAGTGAAATAGTACTTGATTGTGATGTTGTCATTAATAATTGGCATGGTGATCTTAATTGTATGAATAACGAAGGCAAGAAAGGATCTGTTGGTTGCAGATATCCGGAGTCATTCATTTGTTCATTCATTCATTTGTTCAATACTTGGATATATGGGAGTCTATTTTCATCTACCATAATACATACAAGCTCAAGCTGTTTTCAGGGCCCAAGGACAAAGACCTGATCATGATTATGCAGAACGAGATCAATGAGTTCATTAGGATGATTGGCTGTTCCAGATATGTGACAGCATACCTCCATATTTATGATAGGAATAATTACACAGTATACAATAGAATACAGGGATTAGAGGAGCTTAAGGAAGCCTGTTCAGTTTGCGATTACTTGAGGGAAGATTATGAGATTTTAATCGAACATGTTGGAATGTGAGGAATACAAGGATTAATGTCCTGTCAAATGTTGTATCTTAACTACGTAACACCCTAGGTTTTTAGCAGTAATATTAAAAGATATCAGCTCGTCAGTATTTGGGTTATAAACTGCCTTAAATACGATCATGTCTACTAAGAACTCATCGAACTGTTCTCTAATTCGGAATTGTGTGTGATATTTTTATTAAAAGAATGGATTTTGAGATTAAGGCAAGAAAATCCCATATCATACAAGTGCTCATTGATTAATGACCTGAGTCTTCCTATATTGAAAGAGGCATTGGCAAGTTATCAACGAATGAAGGAAAAAAATTGATTGATCAATTGCTATTTATAAAAGCCAAATGAAGTCATGCGAATAGACAATTACCAATGCTCGTCAATACCCCCATTTTTTGATAATGTTTACAATCTAAATTATGAAGCTAAATGACTTAAAGCTAGCCCTTGCTTTTTAGGCTCTAGCTAATTGTCTAATTGACTCATAATCCGTCTTTCAGGTTATTCTTCCACTCATGAATAGATATGGTCAAATGGACGGTCAAATAGCCGTCAAATGATGGTTGGACAGAAATAGACTGTATGAGGTAGTTATCCGTTCGATTCTACTCGACTGTCTACCTAACATAACCATTCGAAAAAGGAGCTAGTATTATTAGCATATTACATATAGTAACATTGATGAGTGTAGAAAGTAGCATTAAATGATGCTACTAGCGGACAAATTGGAGAAGAACCAAGGCCGGAACCATCATCCCCATTATCATCAAAACCCTCTTCTGACATAGATGAGCAACGCCTCAAAAGCTGCCCGTAAAAGGTCGAGATCTTTAATCAAGTAATTTCATAACATATTTTGGACGACTAATAGCACTATATATACACTGAAAGCCTGATAATCACGCTGCTGTAG
>DATDFS010000297.1:0-14677 GCA_036522495.1 Nitrososphaeraceae archaeon
TTCTGAAGTTAGAGATTTGTACAGGATTACGGAAGCAGGCCTGGTTTTCTTAGACAAGTATACACGTCTTCTTCGCCTTTTACCTAAAAGTCAGGATTTGCCAGATTTGGCTCATTAGAATGGAGCAGAGGAAGCAAAAGATAAAAATTCTTCAGTTGTAAGTGATACTATCAGAAGATGGATTTTTGTTGATAAACAAGTATATGGTATCTTAACGGCTCAATGCAATCTAAAGTAATTTCGACTGCCTGCGCCTGTCGGTACCGGATCTATTTTTAAGGGCTGTGTAATATATGGAGCCTGTGTCAAACGACTGTCCTGAGCAGGGACTTTTGTCATATTTTGTCTTTCAGCTGCCGTAACTCCCTGCTGATGATGCTGAGTTGAGTATGCCTAAAGTGAGATCCTTTCTCGACTACGGTACCTGTTATACCTCACACCCAACTTCTTGTATGTAGATACGGTTTAATTAATAAAGTAAGAAATAGATTGTCTATCTGTTAGTATGTCAGATTACTACGACATAATAGTAGCTGGGGGAAGTATCTCTGGTTTGTTGGCTGCTAGGGAACTAGGTGCAGCTGGGCTTTCTGTAGCTGTCCTAGAGGAGGATGCAGAAATTGGGACACCAGAGCACTGCGGTGGGCTTGTAAGCATTAGCGGAATAGAGAATCTCGGCATCATACCTTCCAATAAGGCTATTGAGAATAATGAGATTAAATACGCGAAGATTTTCTCTCCTTCAAAATGTTTCGAACTAGATGCAGGAAAACAAAAGATAGTTGTTTTAGACAGGCGTACATTTGACAAGCAGGTCGCATTCCAAGCCCAAAAAATGGGTGTAGAAATTAGAGTAAAGTGTTCCATGTACTCAATCTCCAAAAAACACAACACCACTATTAATAATTATAATAATAGGGATGATGGCTATTATCTCATTAAAACATCTGAAGGACTTCTGACATGCAATTACTTCATAGATGCCAGGGGAATTGGATCTCTAATTCAACGCAGTAAGCTGGGATTATTGCAAGCTGCTCAGTATGAAGTATATGCTCCATGGATTGATCGCAATACTATTGAAGTAAGATTTGATAGTGAAAGATATCCTGGTTTCTTTGCATGGATTATCCCCACAGGTTCGGGAAAGGGAAAGGTCGGTGTTGCAGGCAGATCAATTAATGCTGCAAATTCCTTAAAATCATATCTGGAAAGTAAAGGAGAAAAGTATTCCATAGTTCGTAAAGTATATGCTCCAATTTGGATCATGGGTCCGCTAGAACATTTCGTCATGGAACGGAGCTTGGTGATAGGCGATGCTGCAGGCCAGACTAAACCTACTACTGCAGGAGGAATATACACCTGCGGCAGCGGTGGAATATTGGCTGGAAAAGCACTAACAAAATCCATCAAAAAAAATGACGATTGTTTATTGCACGATTATGAGAAGAATTGGTTTTCAATTTTCAAAAGCGAATTTGATAGGATGCTTCTTCTCAGAAAAGTGTTAGAAAGATTAGATAATAGGGCACTAGATCAACTGTTTTCAACAATTTCTAGAGGAGAGATTGAAGATATATCTAAAACAGGAGACTTTGATTTTCATTCAACGGCTCTATCAAAGATATTGGGTAGTAGAAGCGGCCTGAGGATTGTAAAAACTCTATTTGATAATGAAATTAGACACTTTTTTAACATCTAAGCAAGATATAAATTCGGATATTGATCTTTAAACTATCAACATATGTCTAAACCTTTGCAATTACCCATCTGCACATCATGTAGCAGACCTATAATGCCCAATGATGAGTGCGTTAAATATTATTGTCCCAATTGCAGCTACGTTTTGATTTGGCGATGTCAAAGCTGTCGAGAATTTGCTAGAAATTACAAATGCATAGGATGTGGGTTTGAGGGTCCATAAAAATGACATCACGTCTTGTTGCAAGGATCAGAATTCTTCCGGCCGAGGCGGATTCCAACTTGGATAATGTAGTTGTTGGTCTAAAGAACAAGATCCCAAAAGGTATGGAACTTAGGGCTCATGCTACAGAGCCTATTGCCTTTGGTTTACAGGCAATTATTGGTGATTTTCTAATAAACGACGAAGAGGGTCAAATGGACATGCTGGAAGATTCAATAAAGAAGACAGAAGGAGTGGGTGAAATAGAAATAATTAACATAAGCAGACAATCAGTAAAAATGAAATAAGAATTTTAGAGTACGATGATGAACAAATCTGCCGCAATATCGAATCTTCTGGAGGTTTATTCTAAGATTTGAAGAAGCCTCATGGATCGAATAATGGATCATCATCACCAGAAATCAAATTAAGAGTGGTGGAAGCAAGGTATGGAGACTTAGGTAAACGCAGAGCCCGGATTGATCCTCTTTACATGCAAAAACTTGGCATCGAGGCTGGCGACGTTATTGAATTAATTGGCAAGCGCGAGACTGCCGCAACTGCTTGGCCTGCTGATGAAGAAGAAAAGCCATTAGACATTATTCGAATGGATGGACAGACAAGGAAGAATGCAGGTGTGGCCCTAAACGATCTCGTGATTGCAAGAAGAACTGAAGCAAGAACTGCAAAAACTGTAGTCTTGATGCCTTTGGTGAATAGCACGATCGCTATTGATAAAGAATTCTGTGAGTTTGTAAAAAATAGATTGAGGGGTCTTCCAGTAAACGAAGGTGACGAAATATGTGTGGTAATTTTGGGTAATCCAATAGATTTCCGAATAGAAAGAGTGTCACCTCATTCGATTGTAAAAATTGAGCGTTCAAGTAAGTTACAGATACTGTCAGAAACTGATATTGATAAAAAACCTCGGGTGACGTATGAGGAAATCGGTGGACTGAAGGAACAAATTAAACGTCTTAGAGAGATCGTTGAATTACCTTTACGACATCCCGAGGTAATCGCAAGACTCGGTATAGAGCCTCATAGTGGTATTCTGATGTACGGTTCACCTGGCTGCGGGAAAACGCTAATTGCAAAAGCACTCGCAGCAGAATCAGAAGCAAACTTCTACATTATAAATGGTCCAGAGATTGTAAATAAGTATTATGGTGAAACAGAAGCAAGGTTGCGAGATATTTTCAAAGAAGCAAGAGATTCTGCTCCAAGTGTTATATTCATTGATGAGATAGACGCCATAGCACCTAAGAGAGAAGAGGCCTTTGGCGATGTCGAAAAGAGGGTTGTTGCCCAGCTACTTTCTTTAATGGATGGTATGTCAGAACGAGGGAATGTAATAGTGCTTGGGGCTACAAACAGGCCTGAAAGTATCGATCCTGCTTTGAGACGTCCGGGACGATTCGATCGAGAGATAGAAATTGGTGTCCCAAATGTGGAGGGGAGATTGGAGATTCTACAGATTCATACTAGAGGAATGCCTCTTGCAGAAGATATCGATCTACGACAACTCGCATCTGAACTTCATGGATATACTGGTGCAGACATAAAAGCCTTATGCAGAGAAGCTGCTATGAAAGCTCTTAGACACTATCTACCTGAAATCGACTTAGAAGGAGAGAGAATTTCACCCGATACTCTTGGGATAATTGAGATCACGAACAAAGATTTCAAAGAAGGAATGAAAGAAATCATTCCTACTGCAATGAGAGAATTTTATGTTGAAGTCGCACGCGTTAGATGGAATGATGTTGGTGGATTATATGATGCAAAACGAATTCTGTATGACAATCTTATCAATGCGATAAAAGAGCCAGAAAGTTTCACCAAAATGGGTGTAAAACCGCCACGGGGAGCACTATTATTTGGTCCTCCTGGCTGTGGAAAGACCTTGATCGCAACATCCTTGGCAACTGAGAGTAATGCTAATATAATAATTGTGCGTGGTCCCGAGGTATTATCTAAATGGGTTGGAGAATCTGAAAAAGCTATTCGTGAAATATTTAGAAAGGCAAAAGCCTCTTCCCCATGTGTCGTGGTTTTTGACGAGCTTGATTCTCTCGCAAGGCCCAGAGGTGAAGAAGACATTTCAGGTAACGAGAGAGTCCTTTCGCAGATTTTAACCGAAATGGATGATTCAGGCAGCTCAGACATCATAATAATCGGAATTACTAACAGACCTGATCTCATAGATACGTCATTACTTCGTCCAGGAAGACTAGACTTGATACAGTATATTGCTCCTCCTGATGATAAGGCTCGACACGAAATTATGAAAATATTGACTTCTCGTATGCCGCTTGCAGCAGACTTTAATTTAGATGATATCTCTCTATCCACGAAAGGTTTTAGCGGTGCAGATCTTCTAGCATTATGTAGAGAAGCAGCAGTTAACGCTATGCGAGATAAGGAGGATATTATTTGTAAAGATGACTTTGGTAAATCATTGCACATGATAAAACCATCGATAACGAAGGATGTAGAAGAGTGGTACGAATCTATGAAGAAAAATGTTACATATGCAATGCCAAAGCCGCTAGACAAAGCATTCTATGGATAAAAAGGAAAAACTACTTAAGAAGAATTAAAAAAGTTGGAGGTGATTCCACTTAATCTCTTTTGCTATCCTCTTCGTTCATCCTGTCAAAACAATCGGCATTAGCACAAAAGGATGCTGCTACAAATGTATCTAAGAGTATCTAAGACATGTGCTTGTTTCACTGTATGTAAAAAATAATTGACATATCAGAACGGTAGCCTCTTTCCCAGCAAAGAAATATCATCTTGAAGACAGTGATTAAGTAGATTCGAATTGCATTAAAATAATTGCATAATACGCCTTATAGATCATGAATTGCTTCCGTCAGATTAGATTCTGTAGTACCAAAATGCATCTACTGCTATTGCAACAAATATTATGACTAGGTAGGGTGCGGTAATTTTGTATGCTTTCCATGCAAATTCTGGAGTAGGAGTTTTTGTTAGTTTGTAGTGATATGACAACATGAGCGTTCCAGAAATGATTGCAACTGTTGTATATAAAATGCCCAATCCAAAGAAGTAAAGAGCTATGGAATAAGGCAGTAAAATTGCAGTATTTACAAAAATATAACCAGCCGTTCTCTTGTTCCCAATCAAAACGGGAAGCATAGGAACACGAATACTAGCATACTCTTCCCTTGCTCTGATTGCTAAACACCAGAAATGTGGTGGTGTCCACATAAAGACAAGCCATCCAATTAAAAAACCAAGTAAATTAATTGATCCTGTAGCAGCGGCCCATCCGGCCATTGATGCAGCGCTTCCAGCAAAACCCCCGATAACAATATTTGAAGCATTGGTACGTTTAAGCCATGCAGTATAAATTATAACATAAAAAAAGATACCCAAAGCAATCATTCCAGTAGCGACAGGATTCAAAGTAAACCATGCAATAACAACTGACATAATACAAAGACTAATTCCATAGAATAGAACATTTCTTGCAGGTAACCTCCCGGCAGGGATAGGTCTCTCTGAGGTTCTGTCCATTATCTTATCAATATCCCTGTCATAATAGTGATTGAGAGCACTTGAACCCATAGATGCCATGGCACCTGTTAACGCAAGAAAACCCAGTTGCCATGCAGTAACATCTCCTGCATAGGCCGGTGTACTGTCAAACCTACTCCCAGCAAGCAATGAAGTAACAGCTGTGATTACAAGAACTACAACTATCCTAGGTTTTGAAACTTCAATATAATCATGTATACTCACATCTATATAGATACCTGAATAGTGGTCTGAGTAAGGTTGCATTTAATTTATTCGCTATATTCTACACTTTAACGACTAACCGTATCTGAGTAGCTATCTTCTTGATTCAAAAAATTATTCATTTATTCCGTAGTAGTAGCTTTTTCTGTTTTCATCGGCACAAGTTCACGCTTAGGTGTAGACGCAGTGGTTATCAGGTATTGCTTTTCGGATTTATTCACGCTTGCCCTAGACAAGACAAATTATATATTGTAATTGTAGTATCATCGTCCATAATATGCATTGAGATTCAGTTAGGAAATTAGTACATGGTGAAGGTAATCTGAATCCTAGAAAGTTGTTATACTATACTCTTCTTCCCCTTCTTCCACCAGGCTTTCTAGTAGTATCGTGTGGAATTGGAGTAACATCATCAATCCGGCCGATTCTGAAGCCAGCTCTAGCCAAAGCCCTGATCGCGGCCTGAGCGCCTGGACCAGGAATTCTGGAACCGACACCACCGACAGCCCTTACACGTATGTGAAGTGCATTAATTCCTTTAGTCTTAGCTGCGTCTGCTGACGCAACTGCCGATTTCATTGCGGCATATGGAGAGGATTCATATCTATCTGCTGTCACATGTCTTCCACCAGAACTAAAAGAAATGGTCTCCGCGCCGCTCATGTCTGTAACATGTACAAGTGTATTATTATAGCTGCTAAAAATATGGGCTACTCCCCATCTGTATTGAGTAACGTCGTTGCTTTCCGACATAAATAAAGGCTTATTATTAAAATTTGTTTTATATATGAATGTTTTTTATTTCATAGCAACAAAATAATTAAGGAATCTATTTATGACTATCCGTAGCGGTGCAAATAACCGGAATTATCAAGAATTGAATATCTCTTTTCTTTATTCCTAGTAAATACGTTGCCACATCCCTTCTCTACCCTTCCGATAACATACAATTTTAATTTTGATCTCTTTGTTAATGATTTTGCCTTTTCTAAATTTGCTTGTGGAATAGTTGCCACGATCTCATACTCTTCGCCCCCATAAAAAACCAAAGATTTATCATCTAGATGATTTTTTTTGGCGAATTCTTTGATACCGTTTACTGCTGGAATATGATCAACAAAGAAGTTAACTTTGCTCTGTCTTGCTAATTCATATAGTGAGATTGCAAGGCCATCACTTGAATCAATTGAGGAGGAAAAATATTTTGCAAGATATATTCCAAACCTTTGTTGTGGTCTAGGTCTAATTACAGACAAAACAGCATTCTTCCTAAATTGCCCTTTAGCCTTTGCATTCCTCATCAGGATCTTCAAACCAGAAGCCGAATAGCCAAATTTCCCTGAACAGATTATAAGATCTCCTGGTTTTGCACCATTTCTTTTTGGAACGCGTATATCGTAATCTAAAAATCCAACTATATTGCAATCGATTATGAGTTCACTTGATTTGTTAGTATCACCTCCCACAATTTTGACTCCGAATTCTTTGGATGCCTTTCTAAAACCGTTTGCGAGCTCCTTAATTTCACTTTTAGAATATTTTGTTGGAAGTCCAATTGAAATGACACATATATAAGGTGGCTTAACACCTTTTGCAGAGAGGTCACTGACGCATGCGACTATACTTTTTCTCGCAATCTGCCATGGCCGCATTCCTGTTGGTACATCGGTGCTTTCAACAAGCATATCGCATTTAAGAACTAGAATCCATGGAGTCTTAGCATGCCTCTTTACCCCTTTTAAAGGGAATGTTACTACATCATCCTTTTCATTCTTTATTCGAAGCTTCGAGATAAAAAGATCAATAATCTCCCATTCATTTAACTTGGTCATATACTAACTGAATCCTTTCTCTCATCTCCTTGTACAATAACTGTGCCTTTGATGTCTTTGATTCAACTGAAATTCTTATAGCATGTTCAGTGTTTGAGGGTCTTATCAGAACCCACGAATCATCATCTAGTATTGCTTTCACACCGTCTATTGTCAAGACCTGTGATGAGTCTACCTTTAAGATATCGATAAATTTCTCGATGACTTTGCTTTGGACAACAATGTCGGCAGGAATTTTAGATCTAATCTGAACATATTGAGATGAAAACCTTAGACATTCCTCAATTAATTTCCTATCCGTGGAAGAGATGATTGCGCTTGCTAAAAAGCCATCTCTACACATATTAAATAGTGGCATAATAAAACCGGCGCTACTTCCCTCTCCTCCTGCATCGGCATCCACATTTAGCATCTTCTTGACAACATTTGCTTCGCCGACTTTGGAGTAGTCGAAGCTTCCACCATTTTGTATTACATATTTCTCTACAGATAAACTAGTATCTAAGCTCGCTACAAATTTTTTCATTCCTAGATTGAGAGAGCTAGCAATGCAGATCAGAAGTGTTGTGTCAGCACTTAACTTTTCTCCCTCGTTGTTAACTACTACAAGCCTGTCTCCATCCAAATCAAATGCAAATCCAAAGTCAAGATGATTCGATGTAACCAACTTTCGTAATTCCTGCAAGTTATCCGTAGTAGGATCAGGACCTCTTGATGATAGGCCGCCAATATCATTGATCGAAAAAAATTTTTGCTCAAGTCTTCCAAATAGCTGGGTAAAATAGCCGCATGTCGCTCCTCCTCCCAAATCTAATCCTACTGCGCGGTTATTGTGGGCTTTTTTTCGTATTAAATCTGCAACTTCATCTTTGTAGTTTGAGACAGTATCAAATAATTTCCCAAATTTGTCTGATTTTGATATGTTCATTCCGTTGAGCATAAAATCCAACTCATTTTCGAAAATCCCTCGCCCTTTAATTATAAATTTCAATCCATTCCACTCTAAAGGGTTATGCGAGGCTGTTACAACAAGGCCGCCATCGTATTTTCTTGATTCACGGAATACTATAGGAGTTGGCGCCACTCCAAGATTGTAGACATCAATCCCGTTTTCCATAAAAGTTGCGGCTGCAGTTTCAGCAATTATGCGACTTGAAGGCCTTGTATCCCTTGCTAGAACACATCCGCCGCCTGACTTGATCATTGAAGAAGCAAATAGTCTGGTAAATTTGCTTATTTCATGTAAGTTAAGGTCTTGTCCATAAATTCCTCTGATGCCTGAAACGGATATCTTCATACTAAAAGAAAAATGTGAAACTGGCAATATTTAATTTGCACTCTTTGTAGTGTCACCTAAGCGGCATATGAAGAATTAAATAATACAAACTTTGCCTATCTTCTCTTGCCCTAGTAGCTCAGACTGGTAGAGCAAAGGTTTCGTAAACCTTAGGCCGTGGGTCCAAATCCCACCTAGGGCTTCTTTTTATTAATAATAAACTCCCATATCTCTTTGATAGAAACAATATGATCTAGAAGAATTAGCATAATAATACTAGTTATTACAAAATAATAGTAATAATGACTGACAGTTAGTTGGTGTAGGCTCAACATCTTAGATATACAAATAATGCCGCAACGTAAACAAGAAATATCTAAATGGAATACATTATTCCACCGGACACTATTGGTACATGTTCGACGTTGGCTAGATCCTTAACGTTTGCTATGATCGCATTAAACCATAAGCTATCGATTCCCTGACTCCATATTGTTACCTTCCTATATGGTCTAGGGACTCCACCATGGAAAAATCCTTTGCAGTCTTCTACTGTCATATTATAATATTTTTGGCTTATTTCTTCAACTACGCTTTCCGCCTCTGCCGGCAAGTATAGAATGGTTAATGTGGGGAATGGAATAGTGTTGTTTGAAGCCGCTGATGAAGTATCTTCAGCCATTATTTTTCTCTCTCATAGTATAGTTATTAATTAGCAGCAATATCTGGATTTCTCGTTGTTGGTGCAATGGTAAGAGCAGTGAACGGCTTATAAGCACTCTATCGAAATGTATAAAAATTCTAATGAGCTATCGAATTTGTATATAAGTTTAAGAAGAAGCTGGGTTTAACTATTCTGAAAGTAATGGCTACACAAGCATATTGTGTAAAATGTAAGACAAAGAGAGACATGAAAAATGAAAAACAGGTAACTATGAAGAATGGTAGAAATGCTACATCAGGTATCTGCGGTGTCTGCGGAACCAAGATGTTCAAGATTGGCGGAGGAGCAACGTCAACAAAGAGTAAGGCAAAGGTCCCAATAAAGCAAGCCACAAAAAAGAAGGCAAGGAAAACAGTAAAAGCGAAGAAAAAGTAGTACAGTAGCTGTGATCTTATCTGTCAGTAACAGCTACGTGATTTTTATTTTAATAATTTATTCGTGGAAGAGAAATTGCATAGTCTTTAAACTTTAAACTTCATCACTTCTATAACCTTATCATGTGAATAACAAGTCAACGCTTTTAATTAATTCACTAGTATTCTTCATCAAAGTCTTCTCCCCCTTCCTCTTCCTCCACTTCTTCAAAATCCTCTTCAAATTCCTCTCGCTCTTCAGCACTTTTATATGGAAGATCAGCTTCGCCAGGTGCTCCACAGACAGGACATTTGAATTCAATAGTTTGACCCTCAAGGTCCAAAGGAAATTCTTTCGAAAAGACCTCATCACACCTTGAGCATACCAGCGTTGTCTCAATATTATCCTGGCTAAATTTGTGTGACTGCACTCTGAAAATTGCACTCGCCATTCTTCCTACCTATAGGAATTTTTCTTTTTTATAAGCCTTATCATCATTGACTTAATGAAATAATATAGATTTTATAATTGATAAAGCGATTCTGAATAGGTTAATGAGGAATATCGTGATAACAGAACAGAGTCACTTCGGAAGCTGAAATTTTCAGATAGAAAGCAATTCTGCCTTCGGTGTATGAATTAAAGAAAGAATATGTTCTCTAAGCTCTTTCTGTTCCAAAATGCCGCGATAGGCTACAGTCATTATTAAACTGCCATTTCTGACACCACGCATTTTCATGCATAGGTGTTCGCCTTCTACTATAATCAGCACTCCTTTCACACCCATCTTCATTATTTCATCGGCGACCTCTTTTGTCAGTCTTTCCTGGATCTGCAGTCTACGGGAATATTTCTCAACGAGACGGGCTAACTTTGATATTCCAAAAACTCTGCCAGCTGGAACGTAAGCTATATTTATTTTTCCGTAAAAAGGAAGCATATGATGTTCGCATGTGCTATAAAACTGGATATCTTTGGCAATAATTGTATCACTTTGTTCGCTGAAGCTTATATCCAGTCCAGAATTCATCCTATAGCCCGCAAAAATTTCCTCATACATCTCAGCGATACGACGTGGCGTACCTACGAGGCCCTCTCGATCCGGATTTTCCCCTAATTCGATTAAAAGACTTCTTATCAACTTTTCAATCTTATTCTTATTTACAGTATTTTTTTTGCCTTTCTTTTCCTCTTGCATTTCTTATTTTTATCTAGCTCCTATTGCCTTGTGTAGTTGCGGTATTATCCGTACGTCGTTGTATATTGGATAGACGATATCATAGAAGTTGAACAGCCGTTCCACTGTTGGCTCATCTATTCCATAGCTAGGCTGTATTATAAACCCAGCTAGAGCTGTAGCTTTTATATGTATAGAGATACTCTTCATTAGGTTTTTGAATTCATCAAGATCAGTTGATCCTGTTATTACAATTTTAATATAGGTGGTTTTATGATTTTCAATCGATAAATTAAGACATTGAATTTCGTTCCATAATAAATTAGCATAATGCTTAGTGTTAACAACCTTGGAATCGCTCATCTTGAATTCGATTTTACAAATATCAATATGTGGAAGAACCTTTTCAAATCTTATTGAATCAAAACATGATGATTCTATATATGTCTTCAGTCCCTTCTCCTCCTTGATAAATTTGGCAAGATCAATAATTGATTCATGTTGCAAGAGCGGCTCGCCTCCAGTAAAGTTTACTTTGTATGTATTTGGTTGCAGTTGCTTTGATATTAGATTCTTTACATAACCGAGCGTGTAACCATGGCCACTTTTCATGGGTAAGGCATAGGCCGTGTCGCACCAGAGGCATTTGAGATGGCAACCGGCCATTCTCACAAACATTGTTTTTGTACCAAAAAAGATGCCCTCACCTTCAATACTAGTGAAGATCTCGCTTATCTGTATCCTATCAGTCTTTTTTTGCATAATGTGTTTTGTCCTCTAAGCCCGCCTTGCTAATTGCAAGCTTCCTATTTATACATGATTCGCAAATTCCGCAGTGTAAGAGATCTCTCGTACTCTTGTCTTTCTTACCACTAGAATAGCAACTCCATGTTTGGAAAATTTCGTCACCCAAATTTCTGTATCCAATGCTTAACAGTTTAGATTTATCTATACCATCTACAGCGGGAGACCAAACAGTAATTTTTTGTCTCAAACCTGATCTAATACTGTCTGCTTCTGCTAGGTTTAGCGTATGAGTTATCGATTTTATAAACTCTGGACGACAATCAGGATAGAAGCGAATATCATCGAGATGTGCACCATACGATACTGTCTTCGCATTGATACTCAAGGCCCAGGCGGACGCGATTGTAATGAAAATCGCATTTCTAATTGGTACTATAATACTATAGTCGAATTTTTCAGCTAATGGTTGTCTTCTATCTGTCAAGGAATTTGTCATTCCGTACAAATCTTTCATAAAGCTGATATCTATGACATGCTGTTTCTGTACGTTCAAAATTTTTGCAAAGTGTCTAGACTGCTTAATTTCAATTTTTTTTGCCCGTTGGCCGTACATAAACGTAAGCATGTAAATTTCGTATCCTTTTTCTCTTGTTAAATACGCCGCGGTACAGATAGAGTCAAGACCGCCACTTACAATACAAACTGCCGGCCCTTTTTTGGATAATTGGGTATCGTTTGATAACAATTCTAGCAAACACATATCGTGGTCTAGGTTATCTAAATGTGACGAGTTTAGATAGATCATCTATTCCCTTACAAAAAGCGCATATATTCCAGCTATGCCATAAGCAATTGATATGAAAATCCTAGAAACCATCACTGCGACATCTTGCCTTGAAACCAATAGAGTCGAGTCAACTCCTACTGCAACAGGGATTGCTGCTAAAGAAATCAAGCCAACAATCATCTGCTCATGGTTATTTGCTCTGCTGTATCTTTTCATAAGTATATATGTAGAGAAATTACCTAGTCCAATGCCAAGTAAAATTAGAAATTGGTAGAAATGTGGGAATAGTGGAATCAATGCAAAAGGTGCTGCCCAGCATATTCCATTTAGCACCTTTGCATTAACAGGCCATTTGGTACTATCTTTCATTCTTCTGCGAATAGATGTGATCGATTTACGGAATTTACGCGAGATCGCGCCAAAGGTAATACCGAAACTTGCAGACCAGACAATAGCGTAATAATATAGAGGTGTCCTATCTAGAAATGCAATTTCAGTTAGAACTGTAGCAACAGCAACAGATACAGCCACCGCTGTAAAAAGAAGCCCAAATGCACGCCTTGCCTCAAGTGTCTGCGAGTCTTTTTGCAAGAATGACGAAATTCTTCAGAACTATAATTTAAAGCATAGTATCATACAGAAGATACAGGGAAAATCGAGCAACAATAACTGGAATGCAAAAAGGCCTTCCCCCCAAGAGATCAAAGGAAAAAAAAGAGATAACATATGCTGACTTTCATTGAATACCTAAAATAATGCTGTAGAATAAGTCAATGCAGCCTGTAATGCAAAGTGAGTATTCTTGTTCCTGGACTTTATCTTCGAATTGCCATATGTTGATGATGGAAAAGAAGAATCAAGGAAGCAAGAGTGGAATGACAGGAGTCAAGTCTCTATATTCAGTCCTGTCTGGTTCCACAATTTCTGCAGAACTTGGAGTTTATTTTGAGTTTAGAACCGCAAGCGAAACAGAATTTGGTATCTGACTCTGATGTCTTGTTAACTGAATCTTTTTTTGGTGGAGTCACCTCATTATTAGAAAGAGAAGATGGTATTCCACTATACATTTCAGTGACGGCTCCAGAAGGCCTGAAAGTATCATCAGTATCAGGCATTAAATCAGAATCTTCTTTCTTTATGCTTCCACTACTTGTTTTCTCCTGAATATAGAGCATTAACCGTGGAACTCGTTCCTTACTGCCAGGATGACTGACTGGTTCACCTAGCCATAGGACAAATTTCTTTAAAGTCATCTCTGGTGTGGAGAAAGTGAGTGAATGAGTAGACATGTATTCTTCACTTGCAGCCCTACCATTGAACACCCTCATAGTTAGAACCAATATACCCTTATGTATCTTTTAATTATTGCGACTTGCCGCACTTCGTGCAAAATTTTGCCTTCTTTGCAATCACGGCTCCGCATATAATGCAATTTTTGCCAACATGAGTTGCTTCACTTTTACTTATGGAAGTGGGTCTTGTTTCGGAATTTAATGACTCGATTGGATTTTGTTGCTGCAGCGGCTGGGGTTTGGGCAGCGTATACTGCTGTGTTCCGATAGGTTTACCTGTTGTTGCTACAAAGCTACCATGATCTCTTTCAACATTGCTTGATTTTTTCTTCTCAATCGCAGATTTAATTTCAAGGATTACTTGAATAGCAAGGAAATTCATTGCAGACATCGCAACTAGATAATTGCCAACCGAAGCGAAGAATTCCCTTTCATTAACCTTTCCCTGTTTGTATAATTGATTTGAGTCAATAAAGGATTCATACTGATCTTGAATATCATTAATCATATGCCTCAATTTCTCAATCAAATCTCCGAGGTTATCCATGGCAGAAGACATTCTCAGAGAATATGTACGCATCAATTTAATAAAAATGTGATTAAATAAATCATCTACAACAGCCTTGATAATTGTGTAAGCTAATGCATAGTTGCCATATAGAGGATACGATGGACATTTCAAATAACATATTAATAACTATGCCCAAGTTGACCTCACTATGAGGAGGGATAGTCTAGGCTGGTTAGGATACCTGCCTTACACGCAGGTGGTCATGGGTTCAAATCCCATTCCCTCCACGCTAGTCATGGATTT
>DATDFS010000298.1:0-6986 GCA_036522495.1 Nitrososphaeraceae archaeon
AACCGATAAGGATTGTCCTCATAACGACTACCTTGACAACAGAGCAATTGTTGCTGTTGGAAAGAGAGCATTGTTGTAGGAACGGCAGCTACGGATTTGAACTCCAGAATAGCAAAAACACAAGAGCACATGACATAATGATGATGATAATGACCTACGAGATAAAATTCCTAGCGGGTATCTTCAAAGATATACGCTGTTACATGCAAAAATGTTGTCAATAATAATACCAGACAGCAGAGAGATCTTTTATTATTTATTGAAGTTATGCTGTTGTATAGCGAAAACAGACTCCCAAGCTTTTGCAATATTACTGTTAAAATCCGTCATTGCATCGATTGTACGATTGTAGATTTTAAGGTTCTCTCTTGCTACATCTAATGTATTGATTGCCAGCTGATTGTTGATGCCCACCGCCTTGATTGCATTATTAGTGATTTCTGTCGACTGCTTCGAAAATTGCTCCGAGTATTGTTCAGCTACAGGAATATTCAAGCTAGAAACAAATTGCTTTTGGGCAGAAACTGCATTATGAATAATATTCTTGGCTGTTTGAATGCAATCAATCTGCAAGTTAGACACGGATTGTGAAATTTGTGGCTGAATCTTTGCCATTTCATCTATTGCCCTCATGATATTTTCCCTAAGTGTGTCATAAACGTCATATGTATCATTCTTCGAGGTCATTTTAACGGCTACATGGTAGTAAATTGAGTAATATAAACCAAAACCAGCATCTTTGGGCTGCGCTGTAGTTCTATATGAGTATGATGGAAAAAGACAAAGACCGATGGCTGGTTCCGGTCAAAATGACCATAACAAATGAGGAATTGTAAAAAAGCACACAAACGAATAACCTTTTACATAAGTTATGCCTAACATTACGAATGATAGAAATGCATTTTATATGCATCTAGGCACTTCATGACACTCTAGAGTTTAGCTTGGTGGGCATATTTGGATGAATCCAGAATCGAGACTTGTAGTAAATTAGTCCGTCGTGAGAGCTGCAAACACGCAGACAGATGTAAAAAGGCGATCAGCGGGTTTGAATGATAGACAAACAACCGGAACCAAAGTCTTGGGAGTGGCCGGCAGCCTGCGTCAGAATTCACGGAGCACACGCGCACTGAAAAGTTTGCTGGATATTGCGACAAACAAATACGGGGCTCAAACACAGATCTTGGACTTGAGAGAAACTAGATTACCTTTATATAATCCGACCGTCGGACCGGGTGAACCTGTTGATAATAACATCCAGACAGCTTCTCGCATGGTTAAATGGGCCGACGCTCTAGTACTTGCCTCGCCTGACTATCATGGCTCAATGTCAGGTACGGTGAAAAATTTTCTTGACTATTTTTGGGAAGAATTTGCGGGCAAAACATTCGGTTATCTCTGTACCTCTCATGAAAAAGGCCTGACTGTCATGGACCAGATGCGTACAGCTATACGGCAGTGCTACGGATGGAGTATGCCTTACGGCATTTCAGTTAATGGAGAACAGGATTTTAACGCAAGAGGCGAAATAATCAATGTAACTTTATCGAGGCGTTTGACAATGCTTGCGCGTGATTTGTCGATATATGGCAAACTGATAAGAGAACAGTTCCAGAAGGACTTAGAGGATAATGATTCCTATACTTTTGCCGCCCGTTACAGAGGATGAAGTGAAGGAGAATCAGTTGTCGCCCATAGTCAGGCCCGTATCTATTCTTCAGTCTTTATAATATGAAAATGGAACAATCACATCGTATCATATCTCATTGAAAGATTATGTTCCTTAAAACCCATTCTTTTATAAAACTGTACATTGTTCTCAGAGCAATCAAGAATAACTTTGTAGCAATTCTTTTCTTTCGCAAAATCCACAGCTCTGCGGACTAATGCCGAACCGACACCCTTTCCTTCGTATTTCCTGTTTGTAGCAACGTCTTCGATATGCCCAACTCTTCCTCCGTCATGAATGAACTTTTGTTCGATCAAGAGGGTAGTTGATCCTATAATCTGGCCATCATCTTTGACGGCAACGAAAATTTTATAAAAAGGAGATGATTTGATTTCAAATAAAATATCCTCTGCCCTTTTATTCTCTTCAGTAATTCTCCCCAGGTCTGCCAAGTTCGAAAGAGCCTGAAAGAAGCCTTGTTGTAAGTCCGCCAGCTCAATTTCCCGGACCAGAAAATTTATTCTTTCGTTTGCGGGCATAAGCAACTTTTTCTTGGCTGATATTTAGTCGTATTCATCTGTTTTCAAACATCCTTTGGTTTGTATTCATGAGTTGACCCATAATGTCTCTCGAGGTTTCTTACATCAAGGGAGATTTTATCCTACATCGTAGCAGTAAGAACCAACCGTCAGACATCGATCAAGACTGCTCTGCCTATTTTTATCGATCAAGAAGACGATGAAAATACTTCAGCAGTTGTTTATTGTTGTGTGGCTTGGGTACCTATAATTTCCACTAATCTGGAGTCTTTAGTAAAATCGATTGCCAAGGTTCTTGCAGTCGGGTTATTCGATGTTTCTCTAAAAGTTGCATCTTTACCGTCTACATGCACTGTGTATTTCGCGTCAGCATTCGATTGTCCTTTGTCGTCAAGTACGTTTCTTGGAATTTCAATAGTCAAAGTTCCTTTATCAGCCGGTGTTGATATCACAGCTATCAGTGTGGTCTTCACCTTGTCTTCAACAACACCTAAGAGCTTGCCAGTAGTAATACTGTATTTAAGCGGGTAGTTCTTACCATTAACAAATACGCTTGTTACGTCACCAAATGTAGAAGTCGTATTTTGAGCGTACACCATGCGTAGCGAAATTGTGGATACAAATCCAACTGTCAGCGTTAGTGATACCATGATAGCTATCACCAACTGATGCTTTTTGTTTTCCATTTTGTGTTTATCATCGTCACTAGAGCGTAATCTTTTTAACAACAAGAAAGGGTGCCTTGTTCATATATATAATGTTGACTGTCCTCGGATCCGCGTCGGTGTGTAGATTAGTCGTGGAGAACCAAAAAGTCTCATTTCTTGGTTGTGATTGAAGGTTTCCCATCATTGCCTCTAATTCCTCTCACCCATACTGTGTGCAATCCGCGATAATCATTGGCATCAATTTCAGTATAAAAGCCGATGACAATTGAGGCTATCCCTTGGGAGGTGGAGAATGCATCGTAAAGAACCATCGAATTGCTGCAGCCTAATGTAATGCACATGCCAATACATATAGATGGAGGTAGCTAGAAGGAGGATCGGCATAAAGAAAGAAAATGACTTGTAAGGGCATATGCATACGTCATAAAGCACAAAAACCGTCTAAGTCTGGTCGTTATGCTATCGGACAAAAACGGTGTCAAATATGTGAGATATTTATAAGGTGGGATGGAATATGGTGTCCTTGCTGCGGATACAGATTAAGGACTAGACCAAGAAATAAAAAATATAAGGCAAGTTTAAGAGCAGGAAAGAAGCAACAAGAATCACATATACAACAGGATATGCGGTACTACGAAAAATACGTTGTGGGTTAAAAATTAAAAATTACCAAATAACTATGTCGCCGGTACCGGGGCAACATTTCATTGTGTCTTGTTGCAGCCACCGCCCCTTATATTGTGTATGAGGTTTTGAGTATCTGGACTTGATTCGGACCGAAGGGCTCAGGATAGGTTGTATTGATCTCTCTTTCCGGTTGAGGCGGTGGTGGTATCCGTATTCAATCCTATTTGATTGATTAATTAGAACAACATATCCAACCTTATTCAATTACTTTATTCTTTTTCTAGTAAATGATACGGCGTTAAACTATGTGCTGATAATTCCTCAAGTCATTTATACGAATATAAAGAATCTCTTGCAACATATTGAGTTTTTCTGACCGTGCAGGGATAAGAGTACTCCTGTTATTTACATCTACATTGTTTGCTGTCGGAATATTAGGCGCCCTGAACGCACAGCCAGCAAAAGCCCTAGATATCTTTGAGTTTGCATCATCCGCAGTGAATCCTACAAGTATACAACTTCCGGAACAACAAGTTAGCGGATGCCAAAACAATTCTACCTGCTTCCATGAACAGACAATTCCGTTCGTTTTACCATTCCCTTAGATAACATAACTATTGTCCGTTAATGCAATTCAACATACAGCTATAGCATTTATAATTTTGAATGAAGTCCTGATTTATATCTCAAGAGGACTCGCTTTCGTTAACTACAATTCCAACCCAGTCTGGTTCATTTGCTACTTGCTGGCTTCTCCACTTCCCTCATGATAGCCAATTTCCTGTGCTCTTGGGTATAAACGCGTAAAGAAGGAAGGTACATTCCGAATGAACCATTAAATAAATAAATTAGTTTGCTTTGCCATTAGGGTTTGACTCATATAGGTAAATAGACACCTGATCATGTCGGTTGGGGCTCCCCACAAAGTTAGCAATCCTGTTTGCGGTATACAAATTAAAGTTCTTCTGTATTAGATTGGCCGCTTCATGGTTCTTCAGTATATATATCAATGCCGGGTCTACTATCAAAAGAACCTTGTGGGTTTTGACCGATATTTCACCATTATAATAATCTACATAATTATAATTCAAGTTAAGTATAGATTGGGGTATCCAAGAATAGAATGGATTTGAGATAACGGTTATATCGCTACTGTTGTTAGAACGTAGGTATTTTATAATAAAAGCCGCCGCTTCAAAGTAAGCAGAATTATGGTTTATTGGAATTACGAGCAGAATGGTGTTTATTAATCCAAACATTCCTACGGCCGTGATTACAATAGACATAATCAGTTTCTGGTAGGACCTTTTCCTACTAGCTACGTTGGACAGGAATTCTAGCAACCTAGCGGCTGCAATACAAAATGCTGGTAACAAAGGAACTACGTGCCAATAAGAAACAAATCCTATCAAATACAAAAATATGAGAAATGGAATGAACCAAAATAAAAGAAAAAAATCCCTTTTTAGGGCTGCAAATACAGCACCGGATATACCCAAAGCTATCAATAATGGATCGATACTAAAATCGTAGATCATGGAACTAAAGAACGTGTGAATGCCTCTATGCGTCTGCCACAGGACACCGCTCAGCCAGAAATCAAATTGGCCATTGTAGATTGCATACGCGGGCCAAATTAGCGGTATCAATATTACAGGTATAAACAACAGTAATAGACGTTTCAAATTATTTCTACCTGTATAGATAAGGAAGGCAACCAGCGGAATCATGGTAATAGCCGGAATTTTTGTAAGTATTGCCAAACCTAAGAAAACACCTGAGAATAAAACTGCCAAATTTAGTTTGTTATTCTTATTTTCGTTCGTTTTGTCATTTATTTTTATATATGTTGCAAACAATATTGAAGATAAAATAAATGGCAACTGAATGGGCTCTAACCAAACCCTTCTGATCAGCCAAGTGAGCGGCATTGCTGCAAATAGAATAGAAGCAATTAATGCAACCTGCTTGCCATAGAGATTCCCAGATATTTTGTAAATAAGAAAGGTGTCAATTATAGCAAGGATCCCCAATAACACTCTTGGAACGAGATATAGCGTTTCAACCGACTGCAGGCTTCCAAGAGATGGATAAGATGACTCAGGATATCCAATAACTCCCAATGCGCCTGCCAAAAATATCTGTGAAAAATAAGGGTGATCGTATAGGGATCCTTCTTGAGGCCCCTGACCTGTTAATACGTGCATACTCCTACGCATGTATATACTTTCATCATTAGATGGGCCGGGAGGAAATCCTATGGGATTATACAAATGTGTAAATGTGGTCAATACGCCCACCAAACAGAGCAAGATGAAAGTGCCCATATGAGGAAAATTCCAACCTTTCAAGATAATTTGAATCCAGTACGTGAGATATAACTTTTAATCAATAGTCGGTTTTGTAGGACATAAACGAGTATTCATCCATCCTTGCCACAGTTTACCTATAGTTTGACTGTGCAGCTGTCATCGAACGGCTTGGACTAATTGATGGAAGACATCTGGACGGAGTCGCAGCATTCGGAATTATATAGGATGCCAGGTTTCCATAATATCCAGACAATCCGTAAGTCACCTAAGATCATGTCACCCCCAAGTTTCTGCGACAGCATTGAGGGTAACATCATCTATGGCATTGCTTCGAGGATATGTTAGTGGAGTGGGGAGAGAAAAGACGATAGTACCGAACTATGGCAACAAAAAGAACGACAAAACAAAATACTCACTTCAGTCTCCGAGTCAAACAACTTGGACTGGATTGACTATTAAGCATCAAAAAATTAACTTATTTTAAGATCTGTCTATGATATGGGGAAATTCAAAGGCTAAAATCGTTTGAATTGCTTGGAGATAAATTTATTATTACAACTTGTCGATACAACAATAAGATAAATGTCGTAATCGTGACCTATTACAAAACTACGGTGTGTGTCTACTGCAACCATAGTACTACTAGTGTTGGTAGTTATATTTAGATCACAGTCATGGGTGTTCCATCTTTGTGTCACACCCCATCCTCCAAAGCGGATGAATTGAAAGATACAAAGAAATTAACAATTTCATTATCGCAGGAGTTTTGTTCTTTCAACTAAATTATTTATTATCGAAATAAGAATCATCCGATGTCCTCGTTTTGTAGATCTCCTTATCTATTGCTTCAGCCATTATATCCAGTTCATGTAATTCTCCGAACTTCAGGAAGGTCAGTTTCTCCAATAACTGCAAAATATTTTTGGCCGCTCGATATTGAGGTATTTGCGGATCATTAATATCCTCATAGACTCATACCCAGTATGTTATTCGACTTTGCAAAACCCAAAATAAGCCCATTGAAACCTGTGATAAAAAATGACTGCAGGGTCGTTTCCACGCCAAGTCTTTTTACTTGTTCCATCAATTCTTGGGTGGAAGTTGTGACGAATGTTTTTGGCTGCTTGCTTAAATATCTGCTAGTATGGAATGCACCTACAGTGTAGATCAT
>DATDFS010000299.1:0-4894 GCA_036522495.1 Nitrososphaeraceae archaeon
TTGGTTACCCCCTAATTCTACATCCTTTACCATTGACGTCATGTTTCCCATTTCTTTAGGTTTTGTCACATCAAACATTCCCATCCATCCTTTCATAGTGAATTCTGTTTTATGGGCATGGAACATGTATGTGCCGGGATAAGCATAATTAAATTCCATTATTCCACGATCACCTTGCATTAAAGATACTATGTCATTCTTATAGTCTGGAGTCAGAGAAGTGCCTGATGGGTAGTACTGAAACAGATTACCGTGAAGGTGGAAATTATTTATTGGATCAAACTCCAGCATATTTACCAGATAGATACGATAAGGTTGTCCTGTTACAAGATGGATTGGATGATCACTATATTCAAATGCAACTCCATTTACTGTGTAGACTTGGTTGCCATGTTGACTTTCAGGCAGGCCTGTCTTAACTTCTTGTACCGTAGGCAGTCTATCAACTCCCTCCTTTGAGTAATTCAAATCATATCCATTCATGAGCATTGCCATTTCAGTCATTTTTGGCCTTGGTGTTTTTGGATCTATGATCATCATGCCATACAAACCATTGTTAATGTGCTGATCAATTGGTTCTACATGACAATGGTATGGATAAACGCCAAACGGTTGGGCGATAAAACGATATGTATAAGACTGTCCTGGCAGAACCATTCCTGAATCTCCGCTAGCTCCTGGTACGCCATCCATTGCACCTGCATGAATTGAGTGCATGTGCATTGAATGTGCGTGTTTACTATCTTTGCTATTTATCAGTGTTATCTGAATTTGATCTCCTTCTGTCATTCTCATTGTTGGGCCGGGGATAGAACCATTGTAGGTCCATGCTTCTAGCTTCAATCCAGTGTTAGAAATTGGAACAGTCACGTTTTCTTTGGCTATGATTGTAAAGTGTCTTAGTGTTGTTCCATTCTGGAAAGTGGTGACTTGACCGCAGCTAAAATGTGTAAGATATGTAATGCCATTTGTAGGTGTGCGTTGATCTACTGCACAATTCTTTAATTTATCATAACTTTGTACTGAAATAGGAGTGCTCATATTGCTATTACTAGCGCTGCCATCTCCATTAGGTGATATCGGGCGGCCGACTGAATAACCTGGCTGCTGTACTATAGAAAGAAATGCTCCACCAGTCAATGCAAGACAGAGGAGAGCAACAACCCAGATAACTGTTATACTATTAAAGACTTTTGTTATTTTTCTACAAAATTTGTCCATCTTTCTCCGATATATTAATAGATAATAAAAACATATCCATCTACCAGGAAACAATTACTAAAGAAAGGAAGTATATAATAACTTAGATAATTCTTATGATATATTTGTGTATATTAGAGATCCTTATACTATAACAAAGTTTTACAGATTATCTAGCCTCATAACTTGCTGGTACTGGTGCTGCTGCTACTGCCACCCAATAATTTCCATATAAATGTAGATATCTGATAAAGTTAAGAAAATCCTCTTGGATGTAATGACAATCTAGAAAGCCTAATTTCAAAAACAACATCCTATAGGTTATCTAGATATTACAAGAAGATGGCAAAACAACATCAGTGATCTACTATACCAATCATTCGAATCAAAGTGCGGCGGGCGGATTTGAGTGTTCAACTAGCAAATAACAATCTTTTTTAAGCCTTTCATTTTAAAACATATTCGTGCCAGACAACCGTTTGTATGCGCTCTTATTGTCCATAGTTCTAATGACAGTAGTAGCAGGAATCTTCAGTATTCTCACGTCACCAATTTACGCGCAAACGTCTCCTCCCTCCTCCTCCTCAGCTGGCGGCATGAAGAAGACAACAAGCGGCGGTACACTTGATGTTGTTGTTCAACCTTCGTCCGAACCAGTCGGACACACGGGCCCTACCTCGTTTAAGGTAACTTTCTTGCAGAAAGGAACTGATAAAGTACAACCACATATAGATTATGATTTTACAATTACAAATAATGGCAAGCAAGTATTTCAAGCCTCTCAACTGGCAGGTCAGCCAGGTAAACCACTCCATACAGCGGAGGGTGCTGTAACAATACCATACACATTTCAGGGCTCAGGAGACTACTCAATTAATGTTCCAGTATATGGAATTCTTTTTAATCCAATCAAACCCGAATCTGCAGATTTTTCTATTAAAGTCAGCTGATTTTCCAACCACTTCAGCAATAGCAGCGATGACGGCGTCGCTTTGGTTGGCAGTACATTCAAAAAGAACAACCTAGATTAATTTGCCTAAATCTAGATCTTGTTTTCCTCCCAAGATAAAGGAGAAGCCGCGCCGTCCAACATAACATATTCGACATTTCTCAACAGTACATATATTTAGTTAGGTTTTAAATAAGGAATGTCCAAAATTTAGATATATAATGTTCAAACCCATCGTATTGCTTATTTCTGTGAGCTTGATCAGTAGTTCATTATTATTACCATATACACAGCAGGCCTATGCAGATCCGCTCAAAAATTCTATACGCCAAGTAATTGGCAATTATAACATGGAAATGAGAACGGATCCGAAGATCCCTGTTGCTGGTCAGACTACTACAATTTCATTGAGAATTAGCAGCGTCAATGGTGATGATCTAGTAGACCTTCCTATTGTCATTAGAATATCTAATGGAGAAAATGAACTGGAAAGAACAAATCCAATATTGGTGCCTTACGGCCATTATGTTTATAAATATACATTTTCAGACGCCGGTATTTATGCACTAGATATTGATATAAATGACACAAGTTATTCCGGTCAGAATATTGTGTTTACCTTTCCAATTAACGTGTCAAGTTCATTTGCTGGATTTGCTTTGTCCTCAGTATTGCCTCTTGCAGCTGGTATTGTTATTTCTGCAGTAGTAACAGGAATAGTAGTAGTAATTTTCTTAAATAGAAGAAAAAAGAAGGCAAGAAAAAAAACCGTCGAGAGTACAAAGGCTTAATTATCGTTATTATTATGAATAATTAACTTCATCCTATTTTTATTATATGATATATCTTGGCTCCATCTTTTGAAATTGTGCTACTTTTAATTTTTTAAAAATTAAGATTGATAAAGACTCTTTAGCCGCCCCATCCGCGCTGATGCACAATATTATAAAAGTGGTCATACTTGTGCTGTAATTTACTGGCAGTTGCAGATATTTGCGACGGAATCTGGAGAGCCCAGTAACAGGAATGCGTCAAGTAGGGGTTCAAAACATTACTGCAGTTGTTAGTGTAACAAGCCAGAACACACTCTTCAAATTTAATAAGGTTACAGCTCCTAACGGTGTTCCTATTTTATCTTTTGGCCAGATTTCTTATTAGACAGCTCATTTGTGAATCAATATAGTTTATTACAAACAAAATCCAGATGTTTTACTTCATTTAACTATCAACGCATTCTTCACCAGGGCTCCGGTGAGCATTGCTCTGGATGTTTGATTAATTCAACAATATCTTCTTCAGGAAATTTATTACAAAGTACGCTATGCCAGGATTTTTATGAATATGTGCCAAAAGTATGCCTTTGCGTACTTTAACATTCTCTTTTCGATTAACACCCAGCGAATATGACTCGGTCCTCAAGAATATGTCACTCTAAAAGGATATGATAATCTAAAAAAGTTTGTGTCAGATGGTGGGCACTTATCATACTAGATGGTAATATTCTATGCGGAGATAAAATATGGTATAAGGCCTCAAGCAGTAGCACTTGTTCAAAGTCATTGGTGGGCATTTAATGGGAAGTGTCGATGGAAAAGTGTAGGCGAAAGAGAGAAATGAAACTGTGTGGGTAGTAACTATCTTTGCTATCTGTGTATTAGCGAGTTCGGTATAACCCATTTGGATAGACCCCAAAGGAAGAGCAATATGTCACAAATCCTAAGGATATAATATTGTTAAATTATGATGCCACATTACCACACTATCTTTTACACAAAAAACCTGTAATCCCTCCTATGAACTGAATTATCAGAAAGGAAGAGTGATGATAGGATTAGGGATTTATTCTGACGATATAATATCTAATGGTATACGTGAAAGATATCTTGACAGATTACTACTTCAATATGATATAAGCATAATGGACCAGTTGGCTTTACCACATCCATGACACATAAAATCACACTTGCTAAATGATGAAATAAGATAAGAATAATGTCCATATACGCCAAACTGTGGTTTGTATTGACGTTGTTTGTGCCCGTTCTCGCTTACTCTTATGATTAGCCTTTGCTAAGAGATACTACCTGGAAGCTTGCCTGCTCTACAAATTCTCCCATAGGCTGACCCTGAACGCCGTCAATACTTACTAAAACGTTAGCCGTACCAGCTTTTGTAAATTCTATACCTTGTTGCATGCCAGTTCCATCTGGAGCACTTTGATCATGAACATCTCTAATTACTTTACCGTTAGCATCTGTTACCTTGAAACTGTAGCTGACGCCGTTCTGTATAGTTTGTGAATTGTCCTCAAAAAGGATCCCAAAATTTGTAGGCTTTCCAACTGGAATTGTAGGTGGATCCCAAAGTAATTGTACATAATAAGTTCCGCGTGCTGTTTGTATAGTTAAGGGCGGCTTTGGAATCACAATTTGGCTCTTTGGTGTTGGAGGCTGACCCTGACCTGCTGCTTGAAGATCAAATGCATATTGGATAGGTGGATTACCTGATGTTACATCTGCATAGGTCTGTGCTTTGACAGGATAAGGCATATTAGGGCTTATCCAAATGTTGTTGTCCACTCCTTTGTGATAAGTAATAACTTTGGTATCGAATGACCCAGCTGGTACGGTTACTTTTGCAGAAGCACCTGGAGCAATTGGTGATCCTCCTATGGACGCAATCTTACCCCAATAGGAAGCGCTCAATGACTGACCGGGTTTGGGAACAAAAGCAGCAAGCCAATGT